>DAOVNC010000246.1 GCA_030630445.1 Kiritimatiellales bacterium
CTCGACGATCTCCCCGCCGACTACCTGCCCATCGTCCAGCCCATCGACGACTTCCACACCAACCATAAGCTCGGCACCATTTTCGAAACCCGCGCCGGAAAAGGAAAACTGCTCGTCTGCACCTATCCCCTGCAAGACAAACTAAACTCCCCCGCCTGCAAGCAGCTCTACTCCGCCCTGCTCACCTATGCCGCCAGCAAGGAATTCAAGCCCGCGCACGCCCTGCCCACCGAATGGCTGGAGAAAAACTTTGTCTCCACCGGCAAAGTAAAAACCACGACCAAAACCCCGGTTGGCTCCGGCGACGCCGCCCTCTGGGTTAAAGTGGCCGACAAAGCCACCAAGGAAAGAAGCAACCTTCCCTACAGCGGCGCGATCGACCAAGTGAAAACGAAAGACTCCGGCTACCGCTACACCCTCGCCGCCGACGGCGCATGGAAAGACTCCGGCGGATGCTTTGCCTTTGGAAAGGAACTCACCCTCGTTATCGACCTTCCAAAAGGCGTCGAAGGCACGCTCCACGTCCGCTTCAACGACTGGAACAACAACGGGCGCAGCGGAAAGCTCCTCTTTGAAAACCGGGAAGCAACCCTCAAAACCCACGCCAACAAAGAAGGTGCCTGGGTCAAATTCAAAACCATGCGCGAAGATGCATTGGATAATCGACTGCAACTAAAAGCCACCGTAATCGATGGCCCCAACCTGCAGATCGACGAATTCATTTTCATCCCGGCGGATTAAAACAAGTAGCGCGGATATCCGATCCGCGCTTCTGAGCAATGCCGCGACAACCGTGCGTAGAAACTCGCAACAGACTTGCGAGCTACGACACTGCAAACCTTTACGCGAGCTGGTCGTCGGCAATGTGACAGTCGAGGTCTTCAATCACGCTGATCTCGACAATGTTGTCGGCCTTTGCCAACAGCTCCTTGCACTCGGGGTTGAGGTTGAGCAGGTGCAGGAACTTGCCTTGGTCGGCGTAGCGTTCGGTAATGTTGTTGATGGCCTCGATGCCGGAGTGGTCGTAGACGCGCGCGTTCTCGAAGTCGATCACGACATCCTGCGGGTCGTTTGGCGGATCGAACAGATCCTTGAACGACTGGGCGGACCCGAAGAAGAGCGCGCTTTCGAGATGGTAGACCTTGGTGCCGTGTTCATCGGTGGAAATATGGGCGTGGATCTTCTTTCCATGCTCCCATGCGAAGGCAAGCGCGGAAACCACGATGCCCACAAAGACGGCGATGGCGAGGTCTTGGAGCACGGTGATGGCGGAGACGAGAATGATGATGAAGGCGTCCATCTTGGGGATGCTTGGAATAATCCGGAAACTCGACCATTCGAAGGTGCCGATCACCACCATGAACATCACACCGACGAGCGCGGCGAGCGGGATGATCTCCACCAGCGGCGCGGCAAAAAGCAGGACCGCCAGCAGGAAGAGCGCGGCGGAGATCCCCGAAAGCCGGCCGCGACCGCCACCACGGATATTGATCATGCTCTGCCCGATCATGGCGCAGCCGCCCATGCCGCCAAAGAAGCCGTTGACCAGATTGGCCAGCCCTTGCCCGATGCACTCCTTGTTGCCGCGCCCGCGCGTTTCGGTGATTTCGTCCACCAGAGTCAGCGTCATCAGCGACTCGATCAGGCCAACGGCGGCCGCGAGCACGGAGTACGGAAGGATCAGCCGAATACTGTCCCAGTCAAAGGGAACCTTTGGAATGGCAAAGGTAGGTAGCGAGGCGGCAATAGTCTCCTTGGTGGGATCCATGCCCTGCACAAAGTCAAGCACGGTGCGGGATTCATGAATACCGAACCGCTTGAGCAGAATCGAAACCACGGTGACGGTGACGATGGCCGCGAGGGTTGCGGGAACGGCTTTGGTCAGCTTCGGCAGGAAGAAGCTGATCAACATCGTGACGGCGATCATGCCGAGCATGATCAACAACGGGGTTTGCGCCAACAGGTGCGCTTCGTCGCCGTGCCCTTCGTAGAACATCTCGAATTGCGACTTAAAAATAATGATCGCCAGCCCGTTCACAAACCCGAGCATGACGGGATGCGGCACGAGGCGGATAAACTTGCCGAGCTTGAGGACGCCAAACAGCATTTGGATGATGCCCATCAGGATGACGGCGGCAAAGAGGTAGCCCGTCGCGGCTTCGGTGGTCAACCCCTCCCCGTAGAGACCCAGCATCAGCGGGGCGAAAATCACGGCCACCGCGCCGGTGGCACCGGAAATCATGCCGGGGCGCCCGCCGAAGATCGCGGTGATGAGCCCCATCATGAAGGCGGCATAGAGCCCAACCTTCGGGTCGACCTTCGCTACAAACGAAAACGCCACAGCCTCGGGAATCAGGGCAAGCGCCACGGTCAAACCCGAAAGGATATCATTCTTCACATTGCGGGGTCGCTCGATTGCGAGTTTGAATAGCTTGTTTGTTTTGTTCATGGGAAAATTCCGGTTATTCATCGTTTGCTATGGGTAAAACGCGGCGCACTATCCCAGAATCCCTTTTGATTGCGACCCCTTTCAAGAATTAATTCGCACCCGCTCCCGCTTGCGGCCCAACCGATAAAGATCATTTTTTGAAAAAAAACTTTCCTTTGCGGGTGCGGAATGAAACAACCTCTGCGATCTATTGGACAGGGCTGTTTTCAACACGAGGGAAACCCCGCTACGAGGGGGTGGATTCAACACATTGTTTCCGGAAAACCGCAGGGGAAAGAAAATGGGGAAAGACAAAAAGAGACTTGAGAAAGTGATGCCGAAACTCACCTTTTTCAAAAACAAAATCCGCCACGTAGAGGACGATGGCTTTGTTGCCCGGCGCCAGCACGAGGCCTTTATATTCATCGCCATCTCCTCCAGCATCTTCGGCTACATTATCTGGAAAATGGGCATGACGAACATGATGAACACCATCATGAACACCGCGTTTGTCATGCTCAAGGATGTCGTGCTCTACCTGATGGGCGTCATGGTGCTGGCCGGCGCCATGGGAAAACTCATGATCGAGTTCGGCGTCATCCGCATCCTCGAAGCCCTGCTGGCCCCGCTCATGCGACCGCTTTTCAACCTGCCGGGCACCGCCGCGCTCGCCGGACTGATGAGCTTTTTCTCCGACAACCCCGCGATTATCAGCTTGGCGCACGACAAGACCTTCAGCCGCGGATTCAAGAAGTTCGAACTTATCTCGCTGACCAACTATGGAACCGCCTTCGGCATGGGGTTGATCGTGATCACCTTCATGGGCGGCATGGTCGATACCGCCGGAAACAGCTTCTGGGTTCCCGCCCTGCTTGGCCTGGTCGGCGCCATTGGCGGCGCCGTGGTCTCCACCCGCCTGATGCAGCGGCTGATCAAAGGCGAGCTGCCAAGGGAAACCCCCGAGGAAAAAGAATTCCGCAAGGAAGAGACCGACGAAAACGTCTCCTTCAAATCCAGCGGCTCGGTCTTTCTGCGCTTCATGAATGCCATCCTCGACGGCGGCAAATCCGGGGTGGATCTGGGGCTGGCCATCATCCCCGGCGTCGTCATCATCAGCACCTTCGTCTTCCTGCTGACCAATAGCGGGCCCCAACAACTCGTGGACGGGGAAATGGTCACCGTATACACCGGCGGCGCCAAGGAAGGGGTCGCCCTGCTGCCCGCCATCGGCAGCCATTTCTCATGGCTCTTCGATTGGCTCTTCGGCTTCAAGGATTCCAGCCTGCTGGCCTTCCCCATCACCTCGCTCGGTTCCGTCGGCGCGGCTCTGGCCATCGCCAAGGAAAACGTCGCCAACACCCTTGCCGGCGGCAACGAGATCGCCGTGTTCACCGCCATGGGCATGTGCTGGAGTGGATATCTCAGCACCCACACCGCGATGCTCGACACCCTCGGCTTCCGCTCCCTGACCTCGAAGGCGTTTATTGCCCACACCATCGGCGGCCTCTTCGCCGGCGTGCTCGCGCACTGGCTCTTCGTGCTCTACGACACGTTCTGCTGAGCGCTTCCGGACGGAATCACCGTGCCTTTTAAAGAATGGCTCCGGAGGGAATCACCGTACCTTTGGGGATTACCATGATTCCATCGCGGATGCGGTAGAGGTCGGCGACCTCGTCGAAGGGCTTGTCTTCCGGGGAAATCACAACGCCATCGCCAATCCGGGCGTTCTTGTCGACGATCGCCTGCTTGATTACACAATTCCTACCAATGCCCAGCGGGATACCCGATTGATGCGCGGATCCCCCGTGCTCGTAATAGTCGGCTCCCATGATGATGGAATCCTCGATCTCGGTTCCCTCGCCCACCAAGGCACGCAAACCAATCACTGAATGGTCGATGCGTTTCCCGGTGATGATGCACCCTTCGGAAAGGAGGCATCGGCGAAGGTTGCACTGGTTAATCTTCGACGGGGGAAGGTAGCGCATGCGGGTGTATATCGGCGCACTCATATCATAGAAGGAAAAACTCGGCAACGGATCGGTCAATGCCAGATTGGCCGACCAGAACGAGCGGATGGTTCCGATGTCCTCCCAGTAGTCCTCGAAAATATAACTGTAAACCTGATGTGTATTGATCGCCTTGGGAATGATGTCCTTGCCAAAGTCCATCTCGTCGCTTTCACACAATAGTTTTTTCAGTACATCCATATTGAAAACATAGATGCCCATGCTGGCCAAATAACGAGGGTCGTCGTAGAGCGGCGCCCGCAGTTCATCCAATTCGGGGGTATCGCCCGGTTTTTCCTCAAACCGCACAATACGCCCCGCGGCATCCACCTGCATGATGCCAAGCGACTCGGCCTCTTCGCGCTCAACCGGCTTGGTGCAGATGGTTAAATCCGACCCGTTGGACACATGCGCCTTAATGACCTCTTCCAAATCCATGCGATAGAGCTGGTCGCCGGAAAGAATTACCACCAATTCGGGCTCTTCTCCCATAAAATACCGCATAGAGCGGCGCACGGCATCCGCAGTGCCCTGAAACCAACCCGTCGAACCGGGCGTCTGCTCGGCCGCGAGGATGCGTACATGCCCACCGCTAAACTGGTCGAACCGGTAGGTTGCGGCAATGTGCTGATGGAGCGAAACACTATTGAACTGGGTCAGCAGGAAAACATTGCGGATGCCGCTGTTGATGCAATTGCTGATGGGAATATCGACCAGCCGATACTTCCCCGCAATTGGCACCGCCGGCTTGGAGCGCTCCTGTGTCAAAGGTTGCAAGCGGCTTCCTGCGCCACCCCCCAGAATCAATCCTACAACCTTCATATCGCCCCCCTATTCCATTAACTTCGGCACGGAAACATCATAGCCAAAACCGAATCGGTGCGGAAACAAAAGAAAACAAAAATTTAGAACTTGCCTCGTTTCGGGCGAAACGGTAGAACACCCGCTCCCTTACAGGAAAGAAGCTGATTCGAACCTGTAAAAAACCACAGATTTTGTGGGCCGGTAGCTCAGTTGGTAGAGCATTTGACTTTTAATCACAGGGTCCAGGGTTCGAGCCCCTGCCGGCTCACCACCTTATAAGGACTTACAGCAATGTAAGTCCTTATTTTTATCTGTTTACAACCCCCACACGCAATATTGTCCATTTTTGATAGCGATAGAGGATTCGTGATATTTTCGGATGTCCGGAGAAAGAAATGAGAAAGTCGGCCTCACAAAACCCGTCCTTCCTCCAAAAAAATAATGCAACCTCTGCTTTTCGGTGAACAGCAAGCA
>DAOVNC010000290.1 GCA_030630445.1 Kiritimatiellales bacterium
CAGAAGATCGAGAACTGGATTAATCGATATCCCCGCAAGATACTGAATTTTAAAACCGCAGAAGAGATGTTCATTCAGGAGCTGGCGGCATGAAGCACTCGCAATCGAGAAAATTTGGGCATTTTAATTTACAGTCTACCCCACCCAAAAACGGACGGGGACAAGCCAGAGACCATTCACATCATGCATTTTCAATTGAAAAACCCATTTTTCCTCTTCGGACATCGGCTTGGACTGATCGCACTTCTTTTTTTAGCCCATATGGCCAATGCCCGGAAACCCAATATTATCTTTATCCTTACGGATGATCTAGGCTATGGCGATGTGAACTGCTACGGGGCGTCCACGAACCAGGTGCAAACCCCGCGCATCGACCAGCTCGCGGCCGAGGGCATCCGGTTTACCGACGGGCATTCGCCGTCATCGACCTGCACCCCCAGCCGCTTCAGCTTCCTTACCGGCGAATATGCATGGAGGACGGCGGGCACGGGGATTGCCTCGGGAGTCGCCCCGCTGATCATCAAGCCCGGGAACGTTTCGGTGCCGAGCATGTTGCAGGCGGCCGGATATGCAACCGCCGTGGTGGGCAAATGGCACCTGGGCCTGGGGGCCGGTGGAAACACGGACTACAACAATCCACCCATCGCACCCGGGCCGCTAGAGATTGGGTTCGACTACTATTTCGGCCTCCCCGCCACCGGCGACCGCGTCCCATGCGTCTACATGGAAAACCACGCCATCTACAACTATGATCCGGCCGATCCACTCCTCGTGAGCTATTCGGAAAAAGTTGGCGACCTCCCGACCGCCACGGAACATCCGGAACTGCTGGTCTACTACGATGGCGGCACCTCCCATTCCCGCACCATCATCAACGGAATCGGCAGGATTGGATGGATGGGTGGCGTAACCAACGCATGGTGGCGCGATGAGGACTTTGCGGATATTTTCGTGGAAAAAGCCAGCGCCTTCATCGAGCAGAATACCAACCGACCGTTTTTCCTCTACTTGTCAACGCACGACATCCACGTGCCTCGCGCGCCCCACGAACGCTTCCAAGGCACCAGCGCCCATGGATGGCGCGGCGATGCCATCCATTCGATGGACTGGACCGTTGGCGCGATCATGGACAAGCTGGATGAACTGAATCTCACCACCAACACCATGGTCATCTTCACGAGCGACAATGGCCCTGTAATAGGTGATGGCTACAATGACGGCCCCTATGGCGAGCATGGTTCCGCCGAGGCCAACGGTCCGTTTAGTGGCGGAAAATATTCGACGTGGGAGGGCGGCACGCGCATTCCCTTCATTGTGCGTTGGCCGGGCACGGTGCCTTCCAATACCGTATCCACTGCGCTCATAACACAAACGGATATGCTGGCCTCGTTTGCGGCGCTGGTCGGGCAACCCCTGCCGACGGATGCCGGACCCGACAGCGAG
This sequence comes from Kiritimatiellales bacterium, assembly GCA_030630445.1. Lineage (GTDB taxonomy): Bacteria > Verrucomicrobiota > Kiritimatiellia > Kiritimatiellales > Pontiellaceae > Pontiella. The sequence goes on from DAOVNC010000290.1 coordinate 1,444, forward strand.
AACATATTGCCCGCCCTGCTAGGCCTGTCGGGGACGGGTCGTACCCTGTTTGCCCAATCCACGACCGTCCTTAGGCAAGACGACTGGAAATACCGCGGAGGGGCGCTCTATGATCTAGTGGCCGATATTGCCGAATCGACCAATCTCGCGGGGAGCAATCCTTCGAAGGTTTCCGAGATGGCCGCTATCGTGGGTGGGATTGCGGCCACGCCCATGAAGAGTTCCTTCCTCGCATGGTGGCCGTTGAATGATGGCAACACCACCAATGCCCTTGATCGATCGCTGAATGGATTCGAAGGAACGCCCGTTGGAGATCCTGTTTCGACCTCGCAGGGCATGGCTTTCGACGGAGTCGATGACGAGGTTGTGGTGACCAATCTCCCGAGCATCGGAAACTCCATGGTGCTCGCCTGCTGGGCACGCAGCAGCGGCGAGACATGGAACGCCGATGGATGCCTAATTTCGCGCCGCCCGCAATTTGCGATGAGCCCGGTGCAGGCCACGCAGCGCATCGCCGTTGATTTCTACTCTTCGGTCGGCGCAAAGCAGACGTTGGAGTTCGATCCCGCCGGATTGGCGGATTTCAACCTGACCAATTGGCACCACTACGCCGCCTCCTACAACGACGTCACTGGCGAATCCCGCCTCTTTGTGGATGGGGAGTTGCAAACCAACGCGATGCTGGTGGCTGGATCGCTCGGATATTCAACCGGAACACTCGCAATCGGAAGCGATGGCGGATCATTCTTCGAGGGCGATCTGGCGGATGTGCGCATCTACGACCAAGTGCTGACCGACCAGCGCATGGCCAACATGGCCTCGGCCAGGCTGCTCGATGCGGACACCGACACCATGCTGGATGATTGGGAAGTCCGCTTCAGGCTAAACCCTTTCGACGCTTCCGACGCATGGATCGATACGGATGACGATGGCATCACCAATATAGTAGAATTTGCAAACAACACCTCCCCAATTATTCCAAACGGAAGCGGCGGAGCAGGCAGATTGCTCGGCTACTGGGCGTTCGACGATGCCTCGGGCACCACCGCGACCAATCTAGTCGGGAGCGACTACGCCGGAACGCTGAACAATGCGCCGGTCTGGTCCAGTGGGGCCGGTCGGCACTATCTGCAATTCACCTCGGCCAGCCAGCAGTATGTCGAGGTGCCCGGACTCCCCAGCGTGGACACCATGGTGACGGTGGCCTGCTGGGCGCGCAGCGGAACCCCGGAATGGAATATTGCCGGGGCGCTAGTTTCGCGTCGCCCGCAATGGGGACTCCATCCATGGCTAAACCCGCCGGAGGACAAGCGCTTCTCCTTCATGGTCAACGCGGCCTACGCGGACATCAACCTCGCCACCCTCCCCGCATTCAACCTGACCGAGTGGCACCACTACGCGGGGACGTACGATGCCGGGACAGGGCAAGCCAAAGTCTATGTCGACGGGCTCTTTGCCGGAAGCACCACCATTTCCCCGGGATTGCTCAACGAAACCACCGGTTCCGTCTGGATCGGACGGGATTCGGACCTGGAGCGCTATTTCGAAGGCGCGCTGGATGAAGTGCGGCTGTACAACCGCGTGCTCAATGCCGCCGAAATCATGGAGCTTACAGAGGGCTTCGACGACGACGAGGATGGCATGGACGATTCAACGGAGCGTGCGATCATCAACGACAACGCCGTCGATGCGCTCGTCACGCTGGCGGATGTGCTTCCGGGCGACGACTACGACGGCGACGGTTCCAGCAATTCCGCGGAGGCCAAAGCCGGAACCGATGCCACCTCGGCGACGGACTTCTTTCGGATTGCGTCCATCGACGCGAGCGGAGCGGAAACGCCCTTTAGCATCTTTGTCGAGGGCCAGAAAAACAGAACCTATTATCTGGAGCGAAGCGTCGAACTGGACGGCTCATGGGATCCCATCTATCAGTTTGGCCCACTAGCGATCGACCGACTGGTCGAACTCTACGATGAAACGCCCACAAACACAGCGGCATTCTACAAGGTGCGTGTAGGCAATACTCCGTAGCGAAGCCGCCTGGGTGGCTTCGCAAAAACCGATCGTTTAACGCTACCGCCGCACGATTTTCATCAAGGAAAACCAAATCCCCGATGAAAAGGTTTGCAAGGTGATCGTGCGGCATGGATGATACTCCGAATTTTAAAGAAACCATGCCCATAGACGGTCGGATTTGACGGAAAACACTATGAAAAAAGCGATTATTGCACTTGAAGACGGCACCTGCTTCGAAGGCCGCGCGTTTGCCGGCTCCGGCGAATTCCATGGCGAACTGGTTTTCAACACCTCGATGACCGGCTATCAGGAGATTCTGACGGATCCCTCCTACCACGGCCAGATCGTCACCATGACCTATCCACTCATTGGAAACTATGGCATCAACGACGAAGACGTCGAGTCGCGCGGCATCTTCGCCCAAGGCCTCGTTGTCAGCGAATGCTCGCGCATCTACAGCAACTGGCGCGCCACCAAATCGCTCCCCGAATATCTCGAAGAAAACGGGAAAATCGGAATCGACGACGTCGACACCCGCGCCATCACCCTGCATATCCGCGACAAAGGCGCCATGAAGTGCGTCGTCTCCACCGAGGATCTCGACCGCGACAGCCTCGTCGCCAAAGCCAAGGCATCCGAAGGGCTCGTCGGCCGCGACCTCGCCACCGAAGTGACCTGCGACAAAAAATATATTTGGCCCGAAGGCGGAAAGCCCGACGCCAGCTATAAAGTCGCCGTCATCGACTGCGGCATCAAACTCAACCAGCTACGCATCTTTGATGACCTCGACTGCGAATGCACCGTCTATCCCAACACGACTGCCGCCGAGGAAATCCTAGCCACCGCCCCCGACGGCATCTTCGTCTCAAACGGCCCCGGCGACCCCGCCGGTGCACCGCAGGTCACCGAACTCGTCGGCAAGCTCATCGAATCCAAAGTTCCAATGTTTGGAATTTGCTTCGGCCACCAGATGCTCGGTCTTGCGCTCGGCGCAGAAACCTTCAAGCTCAAATTCGGCCATCGCGGCGGCAACCAGCCGATTCAGGACCTACGCACCACCAAAGTCGAAATCGCCTCGCACAACCACGGCTTCTGCATCGATGCCGACTCCGTCGATCCCGACGTTGCCGAAATCACCCATATCAACCTCAACGACAACACCGTCGCCGGACTCAAGCACAAGCAGCAGCCGCTCTTCTGCGTGCAATACCACCCCGAAGCCGCCCCCGGCCCCCACGACCCGTTCTACCTCTTCGAGGAATTCATCG
>DAOVNC010000161.1 GCA_030630445.1 Kiritimatiellales bacterium
GCTGTTGCACCTACTGCATAAGTTCCATCTGTAACATAAGATGCACCTGTACCGTTTGTGTTAGTCGTTACTTTAGCTGACTCTCTGATTGCAAATCCATGAACATCGGTTCGAATCCGATCCGCACCTCCAATTTTACATGGTCACTTAAACAGGAGAAAAAAGATGGCTGTTCCCCAGGACTTGTTCTATTCAAAAACCCATGAATGGGTTTCCCTCGAAGAGGGCATCGCGACCGTGGGCATCACCGATTTTGCGCAAAGCCAGCTCTCCGACCTGACTTTTGTCGAGCTTCCGGAGGTGGGTACCGTGTTTGGCGGCCGCGAAGAAGCGGCGGTGGTTGAATCCGTCAAAGCCGCGGCCGATGTCTATGCGCCCGTGGCAGGCGAAGTCATCGAGATCAACACTGAACTTGAAGATACTCCCGAGTTGATCAATGAAGATGCTTTTGGAAAGGGCTGGCTCTTTAAGCTGAAGGTTAAAAACGAATCCGACGTGGATGCAATGATGGATGCCGACTCCTACGAGGAACTCTTCCCGCCGGAGTAGGGTTGTTCTTTGAGTGTGCTTTCAAGGAGGATGGAGCATCCTCCTTTTTTTGTTTTGTTGATGAATGCATGGTCCGTCAGCTTTAAAGATCCTCTTCCGTATCAAGCCGGATTGCTTATGCAGCACCGGATTCTCAAGGCTCGGCAGGAGGAGCGCATCCCCGATACGGTTCTGATCCTACAGCACGAGCCGGTCGTCACCCTCGGCAACCGCGGGCGCGACAACTATCTGCTAAAGACAGAGGCGGAATACAACGCAATGGGCATTGACCTGTTCCATGCCGAGCGCGGCGGCGACGTCACCTACCACGGGCCGGGGCAATGGGTGCTCTATCCCATCCTCCACCTCGGTGGCAACGAAGCCGATTCGCATGGCTACCTCTCCAACCTCGAGGAAATCGCTATTCAGACCCTGGGCGATTTCGGCGTGGAAGGGTTCCGCAAGGAAGGCAAATCCGGTGCTTGGACGGATGCCGGGAAAATCGCCGCCATCGGCTTTCGCCTGAAGAAGTGGGTCTCGTTCCACGGCATGAGCTTCAACGTCGGTCCCGACCTCTCCGGTTTCCAGACCATCGTGCCCTGCGGGCTGGTTGGCGAGCCGGTGGCTTCGCTCAAAACCATTCTGGGCGCTGCCTGCCCCGAAATGGATCAAGTGCGCGATTCGTTGCTCAACCATTTTTCCACGATCTGCCAGCGCGACCTCGAACGTTTCGATGCTGACGGGGAAATGCCGGAGGCCTTGGCCACATTAATCCATGGCGAGCGAGATCCCACCCGATCCGGATTTAAATCCGTCTAATCCATTCCTTATTCCATGCTCATGCTGCGCTAACACCCTTGCGCTGTACTGGCTGCATGAAAACAAAACTTGCATATGTTTTTGTGGACGACGGTTATCCGGAAGCTTCCGACTACGACAACAACTTCGTCGGTTACGACCCGGGCGTTCGCGGAGATTGTGAGCGCGCCTTGACGGAAGTGCGCCTGGGTTTATTGAGTTCGGCAAATCAGATGGGGCTCATTCGCAATGCGTAGTCCGCAACCCGTGGTTTTTCCTTTTTGCGGGAGATTCAATACACAACCGGAAAACCGTTGAATCGACATCCTTGATTTGCAAGTATGCGTGGCTATGGAGTTGCCTAGCGACTAGCATGACGCAAAGTTTCAGGGTTGCTGCGCCGGAGACCTTTTGATGAAGATTCTGATTGCCGAGGACAACGCATTCTCCCGAACCCTGCTGAAGAAAACACTCACGAAGGCGGGCTATGACGTGATTGCCGCCGAAAATGGCGAAGCGGCATGGGAGGTTCTCCAGCAGGACGAGGTTCCGAAGCTTGCGCTGATCGACTGGATGATGCCGGGCATGAGCGGGGTCGAGCTTTGCCGCAAGATACGTGAGGTGGATAGCGCACTTCCCATCTATGTCATTCTCCTGACGGCCAAGAGCGGCAAGGAGGACGTGCTGGAGGGTTTTGCGGCCGGTGCCGACGATTTTATCAAGAAGCCGTTCGATAGCGGCGAACTACTGGCGCGCATCCATGTGGGGCGCCGTCTGGTCGAGCAGCACGCACTGCTCCACTGCCTGATCGATTCGATTCCCGATCCGATCTATTTCAAGGATAACCGCGGCCTCTATCTCGGGTGCAACAAGGCCTATTCCGAATTTGTCGGCAAGGAGGAGGTCGATATGATCAACCGCCCTGTATCCGACATTTTGGCCGCCAAGCATGCGCAGGCCTCCCATATGGAGGATCTGCGGGTGCTGGCAAACGCTACGCAGATCGAGACGGAGGGGTGGATGACCAATGCGGATGGTCAGGAGGTCTACCATAGCACGCTCAAGATTCCCTATCTCGAATCGGCGGCCGGATCGACCGGTATGATTGGTATCAGCCGCGACCTCACCAAGCGCATCCGGATGGAGCAGGAGGTCAAACGGCTGGCCGTGGCTGTTGAGCAGTCCACCGAATCGATCGTGATCACGGATGTGGACGGCATCATCCTATATGTCAATGCCGCGTTTGAATCCACCACGGGCTACTCCACCGAAGGCATGCTCGGCCAGACGCCGAGACTGCTCAAGAGCGACAAGCACGAGGCCGCGTTCTACCAAAAACTGTGGGAAACCATCTCGGCTGGCAGCATGTGGGAGGGTCGCATCACCAATCGCAAAAAGGATGGCAGCCTGTTCGATGTGGAAGCCGTCATCTACCCGATCCGCGATGATGATGAAAAGGTGGTGAACTACGTCTCCATTAGCCGCGATATCACCCAGGAGATGGCGATTGAAAAGCAGCTGCGCCAGACCCAGAAGATGAATGCCATCGGCGAGCTGGCTGGTGGCGTCTCGCACGACTTCAACAATATTCTAACGGCCATTCTCGGATACGTGGCGCTCTGCATGAATGCGGTCGAGGAAGACAGCAAGACCTATGGCTACCTCAAGGAGATCGTCAAGGCGGGGGATCGTGCCGCCAAGCTGGTCCGGCAGATCCTGACCTTTAGCCGGCAGGAGGAGCAGGATTTCCATTCAGTGGCCTTGCAACCGGTGATTGCGGACTCGCTGAGCATGGTGCAGACGACGATCAAGTCGAACATCAAGGTGGAAACCGATATTGACGATTCGTGCGGACCTATCTTTGGCGACACGACCCAGATCCAGCAGGTCGTGGTGAACCTATGCACCAATGCGGTGCATGCGCTCGGGAAGGAGGAAGGTGCTCTGAGTGTTTCGCTCAAGCAGATTGAGCTGCTGGGCAAGAAGCATGGCGAGCGGATGGTTGACCTTGAGCCCGGATTGTATGCATGCATTACCGTCGGTGATACGGGCTGCGGCATGGCGCCGGAGACCTTGGACCGGATCTTTGAACCGTACTATACGACGAAGAAGAAGGGGGAGGGCACCGGGTTCGGCCTGTCGATCGTGCATGGTATTGCACGGAAGCACCGCGGCTGTATTGCGGTCGAGAGCGAGCTAGGGGAAGGCACGACCTTCTACCTGTATATCCCCTTGCTGATCGGAACCGCCGAGGAAGAACGGCGGGCCATGGATCTTTCCACGCCGGAGGGATTTGGTCGCATCCTGTTTGTGGACGATGACGACGCGGTGCTCTCGATGGGTCGCGAAATCCTCGAATCGTTTGGCTACACCGTTGCGACGGCGACCAACGGCAAGCGGGCGCTGAAGCTTTTCCGTCAGGATCCAGATGCCTTCGATGCGTTGGTTTCGGACTACAGCATGCCGGAAATGAATGGCCATGAGCTGATTAGCGAATGCCTGCTGTTGCGCTCCGGATTGCCGGCTATCCTGTGTAGCGGCTATATGGAAAAGGCCGATGGTGAAAGCCTCAAGGATCTGGGAAAGACCGTGTTCATGCCCAAGCCGCTCGACTGGCGCAAGTTGAGCCGCACTCTGCAGCGGGAGATCAATAAGCAGGATTGATGGTTGGAATATTTACTCGTTGCGCCTAGTGGCATTATTATTGCTAGTGGTTTAGTACGTTTTGAGGATTCCAATATGAAAAAAATAGATCAATACCTTGAAGACATGCTGGAACAAGGCGCCAGCGATATCCATCTTTCCACCAACCACCAACCCTGTTTTCGCGTTGATGGCGAAATGCACTTCCAGCGCGGGACGGAAAAGTTCACCGATGAGGAGCTGAAGGAACTCCTCTACGAATTCGCCCCCGAGCGGAATATCCAGCAATTGGAAGAGGAGTGGGACACCGACTTTGCCTACGAACTACCCGGAACCGCCCGCTTCCGTGTCAACATCTTCCTAGACCACGAGGGGATCGGCTGCGTCATGCGCCAGATTCCATCGCGCATCCCCACGTTTGAAGAACTCAATATCCCGGAAGGCATACGCTCGTTCTGCTTTCTCAACAAAGGGCTTGTGATTGTTACGGGGCCAACCGGAAGCGGCAAGTCCACCACGCTTGCGGCCATGGTCGACCTCATCAACCGCACACGCCGCCAGCATCTGATCACGATTGAGGATCCGGTGGAATTCAAGCACCGTTCCATGGGTTGCCTAGTCAACCAGCGCGAGGTGCATGTCCACACAAAGAGCTTTTCAAACGCCTTGCGCGCAGCCTTGCGCGAAGACCCCGATATCGTGTTGGTGGGGGAGATGCGCGACTTGGAAACAATGGAGATTGCCATCGAGACGGCGGAAACCGGCCACCTTGTATTCGGCACCCTTCACACCAATACGGCCGCGACTACCGTCGACCGGATCATCGACAAGTTTCCGGCCGACCGCCAGAACCAGATTCGCACCATGCTGGCCGACTCGCTCAAGGGCGTCATTGCCCAGACGCTTTGCCGGCGCATTGGTGGCGGGCGTATCGCCTCCGCCGAGATTCTTGTGGTGACCCCCGCGGTGGCCGCCAACATCCGCGAAGGCAAAACCCATCAAATTCCTTCCCTGATGCAAACGGGCCGCAACGTCGGAATGTGTACGTTTGCCGACGACCTGTTGAGCCTCGTCAAGCGCGGCATCATTACGCCCGAGGAGGCCTACAGCAACGCGATCGACAAACCCTTCCTCCAGAAAAAATTCGACGAAGAGAAAATTGAGCTAGACCTTAATCTCGTCGCGCTTGAAGACGTTGATTTCGATGTTGAAAACGAGGAGAATGCTTCCAAAGGCGAAAAGGTTCGCAAGAAGCTGCACGTCAATCCGCGGGATACCGCTGCTTTGCGTGAAATGATTCTCATTCTTGCCACGGACGAAAATCCCGACGAGCGCAATGGCCATGAGGCGCTTGAATATGCCCAGAAACTGTTGGATGTCACCGGTCAGGGCGATGCGCTTACGCTTGTTCTTATCAGCGCGGCCTATGCCGAACTCCAGCACTTCACCGATGCCACCGACTGGGCGAAAAAGGCGCTTAAGATTGCCAGGACCAACAAGCAGAAAGACTTGACGATGCGTATTTCGCGCTACATCAATCTCTACAAGCGCAACATTCCGCTACGTGGCGAAGCGGCTTGATTCCGCTTCCAGCCTCTTGACGAATTTCCAAATACCCGGGAATTTATTTGGAAAAAATGTGTTTACCTGAATGGTGATCGGATTCATAATGTATTTTCATTTAACACGGAGATGCATCTATGAGTGGTCAACCGAACGAATCCGGGACTTTTGCTCCGCCTGCGCGGGTGAGCGATGGCGCCTACTTTTCAAGCCTAGAAAGCTATCAGCAACTCTACACCCGCAGTTTGGAACAACCCGAAGTCTTCTGGGATGAGCAGGCCAAGGAGCACATCGACTGGTTCCACACCTTTTCAAAGGTAAGCGACTGCGACTTTTCCAATGGAATGGTGGCCTGGTTCCTAGGCGGAAAAATGAACGTCTGCCACAACTGCGTGGATCGCCACCTTGAAACCCGCGGCGATAAAGTGGCCATTCTTTGGGAGGGCGACGAACCCGGCGACGTTCGCCGCATCACCTACCGCGAGCTACACCACAAGGTTTGCAAGCTGGCCAACGTGCTTCGCCACAACGGTATCCGCAAGGGGGACCGCGTGGCGATCTACATGCCCATGATTCCCGAAGCCGCCTTCGCCATGCTCGCCTGCGCCCGGATTGGCGCGGTGCACAACGTCGTTTTTGCCGGGTTCAGCGCCGAAGCCTTGCGCGACCGTATTCAGGATGCGCGCTGCAAAGCCGTCATCACGGCCGACGAAGGCCGCCGCGGTCGGAAGGTTATTCCCCTGAAGCGCCCGGTCGACGAAGCCGTTATGGCCTGCCCGACGGTGAAGCACGTCTTCATGGTTCGCCACACCGAGGCCAAGGTGCCCTTCTACGAGCCGCGCGACATCGACCTTGGTGAAGCGATGCAAAACGAACGACCCTATTGTCCGATCGAACACATGGACAGCGAAGACACGCTCTTTTTGCTCTACACCTCCGGTTCGACCGGCAAGCCGAAGGGGATTTCGCACACCAGCGCGGGCTATCTGCTCTTCACCATGCTGACGCACCGCTACGTGTTCGACTATCGCGAAGACGATATTTTCGCCTGCGTGGCCGATATTGGATGGATTACCGGGCACAGCTATGTGGTCTACGGCCCGCTGGCCAACGGAGCCACCACGGTGCTGTTCGAATCGATACCCACCTATCCCGACGCAGGCCGCTATTGGGACATGGTCGAACGGCTTAAGATCACGCAGTTCTACACCGCGCCCACCGCCATTCGCGCCATTGCGCGCTTTGGCGACGCGTTTGTGAAAAAGTACGACCGTTCCAGCCTGCGCGTGCTCGGCACGGTCGGCGAGCCGATCAATCCCGAAAGCTGGGAGTGGTACCACAACGTGGTCGGGGAGGGGCGCTGCAACATTGTCGATACCTGGTGGCAGACCGAAACCGGCGGCATTATGATTACGCCGCTGCCGGGCGCAACCCGCACCAAACCGGGTTCGGCCACGTTTCCCTTCTTTGGAATCGAACCGGTGCTGCTCGACGAGGAAGGCAAGGAGATCGAGGGCAACGGTATTTCCGGCCTGCTGGCGATCAAGAGGCCATGGCCATCGATGGCCCGTACCATCCAAGGGGATCATCAACGATTTAGGCAAACCTATCTCAATCCTTTCCCGGGTTACTATCTCACGGGCGACGGCTGCCGCCGCGACGAGGATGGCTACTACTGGATCACGGGTCGTGTTGACGATGTGATCAATGTTTCCGGCCACCGCATGGGGACCGCGGAAGTCGAAAGCGCCTTGGTGAGCCACCCTGGTTGCGCCGAAGCCGCCGTGGTGGGCTTCCCGCACGAGATCAAAGGGCAGGGTATCTTTGCCTATGTCATTCTTAAGGAAGGGTTCGATTCCGATGCCGAACTGATCGGCGAACTGCGCAACGAGGTGCGCACGCATATCGGCCCCATCGCCGTTCCGGACCAGATCTTGATCACCCCCGGATTGCCGAAGACGCGTTCAGGAAAAATCATGCGCCGCATCTTGCGCAAGGTCGCCTGCATGGAGACCGATAACCTTGGCGATGTTTCAACGCTGGCGGATCCGACGGTCGTCGAGTTGCTGATTGAGCGCCGCTCCGCATTGGCAACTGATTGATCAAAGGACCAGTTGCCGGGTAGAGAATGGCCCTGACGGGCTTCCACCCGGCAAATCCTCC
>DAOVNC010000456.1 GCA_030630445.1 Kiritimatiellales bacterium
GCCAATCGGGCCAGTTTAATCGCCAGCCATTCGAAGACACCGGTATCGGTCAGCGTGTTCACGACAATCATCATGCCGACGAGCAGAAAGATAACATTCAGATCAACCGCATGCAGCGCCTCTTCGTAGCCGACGAGGTGCAGGCCGATCATCAGACCCGCGCCGATAAGCGACGCGATGGTCTTGTCGATGATCTCGGTGGCGATGAAAAAGTACACCACTAGAAATACAATAATAGGAATCAACATTTGAAAGGCTCCGGAAATTAGTAGTTGATGACGTTGTCTAGGACGATGCCCTTGTCGATGGTGCCGACCCAGCGGCCTTCATCATCCACAACATAAAGCTTGGTATAGGGCTGGATCGCTAGATCAAACACGATTTCCATGATGGTATGGTCCATCGGCACCGTGCGGGCATTGGGTTCCATCATCTCGCGGGCAGGCGTGTTGCGCTCGTCCGCAAAATATTTCTCGAAGGGATCGAATTCGGCAATGAACGAGACGCTCTTTAGCTTGGCGAAGAAGTCCGGCAGGCCATAGCGGAACAACCGCTCCACCGTGATCTCCCCGAGAACCTCATGGCGCGAGTTAACCACGGGTACGGCTTGCAGGTTTTTGACACTCATCAGGTGCGAGCACTTTGAGACGGGATCGCTCTCCAGCACGCTGAAACGCGGCGGTCGCATGATGTCGCGCGCAACGACTGGCTTATCGATGCGGGGGTTGTTCTGCTTGAAAATTTCCCGCAACGCCTCCGGGGACGGCGCACCGAGCACCTGGGCGTGAATCTCCGGCACCATCAGCATGCGCGACATCTGCGCCATCATTTTCAATGAAACCGTTGGTTCGGAAGCCGGAACCAGGATCAGGCAAACGATGCGCACGGGAAACGTCTCGAAGAGCACAGGTTCTTCCAGTGTAGCCACCGCAAAGATCGCTTGCCTCAGATGCTCCAAGCGAGCATGGGGAAAAGCAATCTGTTCGCCAACGGCGGTCGTGCGCTGCTCTTCGCGATGGATCAGCGCCTGAAGAATGCCTTCATGGGTCAGTTCCGGATTCACCGTGTAGAATTCCTCGGAACACAACCGGTCCAGCATGTTGCCCAGAACCCGATCGCGCGGCCCGGAAAGAAGGCCCGGTTGCCACGACTCCACGCGGCGGGTGTAGTTTAGTACATTCATTTCCACCCCCCGCTAAAAACTGGTTTCGGCTTTGTCGTGCAGATAATGCGCAAGGATATGCTTCGCCTCCAGCGTTCCGATCAAATGCCGATCCTCGTCAATCACGGCAATTTCGCGAATACTGTTTCGATCCATCAGCTCCAGCACCGTTTTCAGCGTGGAACCCGGCTGGACGGTAACCGCCTCTTCGGCCAGATCGCTGGCGTGATGGAAGTTCAGCACATAGGCAATCGCAGGAAGCATCTCTTCCGCATCTTCCTTGCGCTTCGACAATTTGAGCACTTCCATCGCGATTTGCTTGGCCTGAATGACCCCGCAAAGTTGCTGCGAATTATTCATCAGGTACACTTTATACCGGTCGGAAGTGCAGAGCATCTCCGCAAGGTTTTCGAGCGAGCTTCCGCTGTCTGCCCGGAGGCAGGAGGTGTTGATCAGATACGAGATATCCCTAACCGTGGTTTTTTCCAGATTGGCTTTCATTTTTTACCTTTCAGATTCAATTCAAGAAACAATGACGGCCCGGATCGGGCACACAGAATCGCAGGGGAGACGCAAAGCATTCCCCCACTGGGTTTGTCATTATTCCCGGATCAAATGCGAAAGGGCATCATCCAGCCAAAGGGATGAGCGGCGGGAGAACCGGTGTTCGAGAGTTCAAGTGCGCCAAGAAACCGCCTGAGACCGGCGGCTTCAACCTCCAGACCGAAGGTGCAGATCAATACATTCGATGCAAGGGGGTCACGGATTTCCTCTTCCAATTGCTCCTCGAAACATCCATCCATTTCCTCGCAGGAAAGGAACGCGGCATCCAGCGCACAAACGTCGAGCGAGGTGGCACCCCACGCCAGCATCAGCCCCAGCATTAGCGGGAACTTCAACACGGTTGCAACTGGGCGGTTCAGTTTCATCGGACCACTGCGGTTTGGCGGCGAACGAGTTCGGTGCCGACCTTGCGGCGGGCTTCGCGCTGGTCGAGCACGCCGAGCAGCTTTCCGCTCTCGGCGCTTTCGATGACGGGCAGGGCCTCGGCCTGCATGTTCTGCATGTCGAGCAGGGCTTCGCCCAAATTCATTTCGGCAAACAGGCGTTCATTGACCGGTTGCATCACATCGCCCACGACGAGCCACTGCCAGGCATCCCGGTCGATGAGCAGTTCCTTGAGCATGTCGAAGGTCAACACGCCGATAATCTTCCCCTCATTGGAAACGACGGGATAGACAAAGGCATCCTGATCGGCAAACCTCCGCACAACGGTTTCGAGCGGTGTGGCCTCCAGCAACGGAACGATTTCAGTGTTGACGACATCGGAAACCTTCCACTCGCCCATGACATCCTCTTCGGTGACGTTGCGGCCAATCTCGCCGGCCTTCTTGATGGCGAGCTTGGCGAATGCGGGGCCAATGAGTTGCACACAGAGCGTGGTGGCGGTGACGGTGAAGATGATCATGTCGCCGAGGC
>DAOVNC010000168.1 GCA_030630445.1 Kiritimatiellales bacterium
CACCCCGCCCGCCCATGCAAAATATGGGGTCAAAGCAACCCATGTTTTCATCGAGCGCAGGCCGGTTCCGCGGATGCTGGTCAAAGCGATGCGCTGCCATCAATGGCTGAAAAACCTGCTTATCTTTTCCCCTATCTTTTTGGCACACAAATTTACAGACCTTGAAACCCTGATACAGGCCACCATCGCCTTCTTCGCCTTCAGCTTTGCCGCGTCCTCGATCTATGTCCTCAACGACCTGTTCGATCTCAGCGCCGACCAGCACCATCCCCGGAAATCCACTCGTCCCCTTGCCTCCGGCGACCTCTCCATCGCTACCGGCGCACTATTGATCCCGCTGCTGGCCCTCCTCAGCCTCGGCCTTGGAATGCTGCTGCCGCTTCCGTTTTTGCTGATGCTTCTGGCCTACTACGCCATCACAACCCTCTATTCATGGCGGCTCAAGCAAATGGAAGTGGTCGATGTGCTTACGCTGGCCCTCCTCTATTCCATGCGTATCTTTGCAGGTTCGGTGGCCACCGACACCCCCGCCTCGTCGTGGTTCGTTCTCTTTGCAATCTTCCTTTTCCTGAGTCTCGCATTGGTGAAGCGACTCTCCGAACTGCGCGAAATAAAGGATAACCCCGAAATCGAAAACTCACAGCGCGAACGCGGCTACACCGTCAACGACCTGCCGCTGCTGATGGCCTTCGGCACCGCCAGCGGCTACATCGCCGCCTTTGTCTTTACGAGGTATCTGGATAGCGCCAAGGTGGCCCAACTCTACACCCGCCCCGAGCTGCTCTGGCTCTTCTGCCCGTTGCTGCTCTACTGGATCACCCGTATCTGGATGCTCGCCTGGCGCGGGCAAATGCACGACGATCCCCTCGTCTTCGCCATCAAGGATCCGCACACCTACGTGGTTGGCGCACTTAGCGTGGCCATCGTTCTTTTTGCCATCTAACCGGAGAACCCCCATGACAAAACCTAGCGTCGACTTGACCATTGTCGGATCCATCGGGATCGACACCATCGAAACCCCCACCGAAAAACAGGAGGAAATCCTCGGCGGCTCCGTCAGCTATGCCTGCGCCGCGGCCTCCTTCTTCACCCACACCGGCATGGTCGGCGTCGTTGGCACCGACTTCCCCGAAGAATTCAAGCAAACGTGGAAAAACATGTCCATCGACCTCGAAGGGCTCCAGACCGTCGAAGGCAAAACCTTCCGCTGGTCCGGCGTCTACGAAGAAAACATGGACAACCGCCGTACCCTCTCCACCGAACTCAACGTTTTCGAAACCTTCTCGCCGGAACTTCCGGAAGACTATCGCGAGGCCCCCTATCTCTTTCTCGGCAACATCCACCCCGCCCTGCAGCTGCACGTCCTCGAACAAGTCCGAGACCCGAAATTCATCCTCATCGACACCATGGATCTGTGGATCAACATCGACAAAGAGGATCTCGCGAAGGTGATCGGCAAGTGCCACATGCTCACCCTCAACGAATCCGAGGCGCAACTCTTTACCGGCGAGCTCTCGCTCAACAACGCCGCCAAGCAACTGCTCGAACTCGGCCCTGAATACGTACTCATCAAGAAGGGAGGGAACGGTTCCATGCTCTTCACCAAGGATGACATCTTCCTGCTGCACGCCTACCCGCTCGACAGTTTCAAGGATCCCACCGGCGCGGGCGACACCTTCGCCGGCGGACTCATGGGCGCACTCGCCGCTTCCGGGAAAACCGACAAGGAATCCATCCGCCAAGCCATGGTCTACGGCAGCATCATCGCTTCCTTCGGCGTCGAGGAATTCAGCCTCGAACGCCTCAAGCAGCTTGGGCGCGACGAGATCGAAGCCCGGGTTTCCGAATTCAAGGAAATGTGCCGGATCTAGCCATGGCAATGCCGTACACACTCACATTCGAAGATCGGGGAAGCTATCTCTATGCCCACCTCACCGGGCAGGACAGCTTCGAGTCCGGGCTTGAATACTGGCGTGCAATCGCCGACAAAACCCTCGAACTAGGGCACAAGCGGGTTCTTGTCCACGAAAACATGCTGGGCGACCTGAACAAGGCCGAGGTTTTCGAGATCATTACCCAATTCACCAAGCCAGCCTATCTCGGCATCCGCCTCGCCTTCTTCGATGAAAACATTGACAACGAAAGCCTCAATGCACTCGGTCAACTCATCGCCACCAATCGCGGCTTAATGGTCGAGGTTTTCCAAACCTTGGAAGCCGCCCTGCGCTGGATTGAGCAGGATGGATAGCCGCCAGCGCATGGGAAAGTCCCCGGCGTTATTGGCGCACTCATCTGGATTCTTACTTCCTTAAATCCGAACGGGTGAAAAACACCTTCACGAGGGATTATTGCTCCGGCATGAATATATTGTGACTCAGCAGGAGGGATTGATGGCCGCAAAGGAAGGAATAACGCGAATGGTGTAGAGAACGCTTCACCCCGCAGGGGAAAGCGTTGCCCTGCCGCAAAGCACCGCCTCCCTTCGGGTAGGCGGTCTCTACACCTTGGCTGATAGTCTCAATATTTATCCGCCGGATCTATAAAACGCCCGCGCCATCCTCGCAGGTGGGGAGTTCGATCTCCCGTTCGACTCGCCTTCAAACCGCCTCGATACCGAAGGCGCCTATGGTTTTACTAGTTTTCGGTGCGCCCCCCTTCGGGAGGCATGCGCTCCACCCACTGGGTGAAGAAAACAAAGGATCACTAATGATTGAGGTTATTCAGAGGTTTCTGGAGTGGCCTCCAGTTTTTCTTCGAGTTGCTGCATGGTATTGAGTTCGGAATAGTAGCCGGGTTGACGGATGAGCTCGTCGTGCGTGCCGCGCTGGGTGATGCGGCCGTCTTCAATCACGATGATTTCGTCGGCGTAGCGCAGGGTTGAAAGGCGGTGGCTGACAAACAGGGTGGTGCGCTCGTTCATGACCGGTTGGAGCTTGCCCATGATGGCGGCTTCGGTCTGGGTGTCGACGGCCGAGAGCACATCGTCGAGAATCAGGATATCGGGGCGCCGCGCGATGGCTCGGCTGATGGAGGTGCGCTGCCGCTGCCCGCCGGAGAGGGTGACGCCGCGCTCGCCGAGCATCGTTTGGTATTGATCCGGGAAGCCCTCCACGTCGTTGCGCAGATGGGCAATGTCGGCCGCCCAGCCAATAAGGTCCTTGTCGGGCTTGGCGACCCCGAAGCCAATGTTGTGCTCTAGGGTTCGGGAAAACAGCACCGGTTCTTGCGCGGCGAAGCCGATCATGCCGCGCAGCTGGGCGAGCGATAGCGTGCGCAGATCCTTGCCGCCGACCGAGACCGAGCCATGGGTGGGGTCGATCAGTCGTGCTACCAGCGAAACCAGCAGGGTTTTCCCGCTTCCCGTGGGCCCGGTGATGCCGAGCGTCGTGCCGGCGGGAATTTCAAAGTCAATGTTATGCAGGAAACGGCGTCCGGCGATTTCGAGATCCAATCCGTGGAAGCCAATCGCGGCGTCGATTTTTCCAATGTCGGGATCGGGAGCGCCATTTTCCCGGATGTGCGGTTCGCGCTCGAGGATTTCCTTTATGCGGATCCAGCTGACCTTGCCGCGCTGCATCATGCTCATCGTCCAACTGAGCGCGAGCAGCGGCCACTGCATATAGAGCAGGTATTGGATGAACTGGGTCAACGTACCGAGCGTCAGTCCGCCGCTGATGACTTTTCGTCCGCCGAGGTTGAGGATCAGGATCATGCCGAGGCTGAACCAAAATGCCATGAAGGGCCATAGGCTTTGGCGGGACGCCTGGAGTCGCATGTTTTTGCTAACCAGATCGCGGTTGAGATCCTCAAACTGCGCATTGCGCCGCCGCTCGAGGGCGAAGCCTTTGAGGGTGCGGATCCCCGCAAAGCTTTCCTGGGAAAAATTGGAGACTTCCGAGACATGCTCCTGAAGGGATTTTTGCTGCCGGCGCATCACCCGCAGGATCAGGAAAAAAATCCCAACCATTGGAAGGTAGAGCGAGAATACCAGCAGCGCGAGGCCGGGATCGGTGAGTGCCATCACGATCGATGCAAACACCAGCACGGTGAGGGTGCGGATGCCTTGCAGCAGCCCTTGGCCGATGGAGTCGCGGATAATGTTGATGTCCGACGACATGCGCGTCATCAGATCGCCGGTGCGTTCGCCGCGGTAGTATTCCTGGTCGAGCTGGGTCAGGTGGCCGAACACATCGGTTCGCAAGACATATTCGATTTTGTGCGAGAGTTTCAACGGGATCTTGCGGAGGAACCTCGAAAAGACCACCGACACCACGCCTAGCAGCAAGTAGCTTGCGAGCAGGCGGGAGAGGGCCGTCGTATCCAGCGTCTTTTCCGTCAGCCCATCGATGACCAGGCGCATGAGGTAGGGTAGGTAGAGATTGATGCAGACGGAAACCAGTATGCACACCACCGTTGCACCAATCTCTTTACGGTGGGGAATGAAGTAGCGGCTTAGTTTGATGTCTGGTGCGGGGATGGTTCTTCTCCATTTGCGAGCGCACAAAGGTAAAGCTTGTCCGTTGGAATACAAGCCTCAATCAGAATCGGGGCGGTTCCCGCCTATGCTGCGATACGTTGGAGGCACGTCCTACACCATTACTCTACAATCAACGCCAATCACTTCGCCCCGCATTGTCCCTTGCGGGATTTTCGGTATTGTTTTGGGGTCATTTCGATATCGCGGCGGAACATCTGGGCGAAATAGGTGCTACTTGAGAATCCGGACAGTTCGGAGATCTGGGTTATCTTCAGGGAGGTGGTCGCAAGTAGCCGGCAGGCGGTCTCGAACCGGACGCGCCTTATGTACTTGGCCGGCAACTCGCCAATTTGTTCCTTGAATTCGCGGTAGAAGGTCATGCGACATACATTTTGGGTTTCCATCAGCACTTCATCAACGGTTGCACCTTGCGTGGCGCGCGATTCGATATAGGCAATTGCGGCCGGTATGTTGCTGAGTAGCGAATGAATGATCCCGGTCGAACCTCGAGGAACTATGGATAATCCGTTCACATACTGGATTTTGGTTTTCATTTTTTTTCCGTGCAACAGGTTGATGGCCGTTTCTAGCGCCAAGGCGCCAAGGCTTTTAACTGGGAAATGGATACTGGAGATATGGGGGAGGCATTCGATCGATTCATCGAGTTCGTCGATGCCGATTAGCTGTATATCCCTGGGAACTGCCAGTCCGACGTGTTTGCAGATGCGAGCCAGATAGGCGGCGGAGTGGGCTGTGGCACAGTAGATGCCGACTGGCTTTGGCAGGCTTTTCAGCCATGCTCCGATTTTTTCCAGAAGTTCACCCTCTGGGGGGGACACCATTTCTTCTACATAGAGATCGCATTGAAAAAAATAGGATGTTCCGGAACGTTTATGCAAAAGTTGGCGGAATATGTCCTTTTGACTGTTGTCTATCTTTGAGGCGATTGTGTAGAAAACGGCAAAGTTGGTTAGGCCGTTGCTTGAAAAATGATCCAGGGAAAGGTCGATCATCTCCTTTGAATTTACTACGACAATCGCATCTGCGAGATCAATGTATCTGGAATTCATGGCGACCATAGGAGCGTGGGGCAGGGTTTTGCGAAGGTTCTGAACTAAGGTTGTAGTGCCGGTATAAACAACCAGTGCGTCGGGTTTCCAGTCAACCAGAACGTCCATGCCCTTCTCGAGCAGCTGTGTTGTGAAAAAGCGTCGAACCATCAAAAGGGGATGGACTGTCGCCCTCTGGCACAGACCGGATAACAGATCGTTACCTATCAACGTGGAGAGATCAAGCACCAGCGCGATGCGAAAGGAGCATTCCGGAGATGTTTTCTTCAAAGGCATGGGGTAGATCCGTGTAGGTTCGCAAAGACTTAGCGCCGCTTTCCAGAGCAATTGTGATAGGCTGCCTGCGGGGCGGCGGAGTGTCAAGCGTATATAAAACCTATATTTTTTTTAATACGAAACCCTATAGATGCCGCACCGAATCTCGCCTATAAACACAGTAAAGTTACAAACTGGGCGAAGTTAGGTTTAACATAGGAATCAAAAAGGGAGATGAGTATGAAGATACGGATTGGAAAAGTGGTGTTGGCAGTGGTCTTAATGATGAGTGCGGGGGTTCGGGCGCAGTTGGTTACGGACGGGTTGTATTTTCATCTTACAGCGGATGACCTCGCGCTGGCGGATGGCGCTGCCGTAACGTCTTGGACCGATTCCCAGAACGGTAACACACTCACCGGAACCGCAACCTACGAAGCCGCCTACATGAACGGACATGCAACCGTGGTATTTGATGCGGCTAGTAGCAATGTCCTGAGCGTTCTGAGTTTGGCAGGAAGCGTACCCAACACCTCGAACCTTACGGCCTTTGTTGTGGGAGAGCAGGTTTCAACCTTCGGTTACATGATCTCCTCCCAGAATGGTACGGTAGATAACGGAGACAACCGGTTGCGCATCCGTCGGAGTGGTGCGGATTGGCTTGTACGTGTGGGTAACGGTGGTAATACATACACGGATAGTCCGTATGCCGCCGATGCCAACACGCATGTCTTTAGCGTGGTCTCAGGGCAGAATGCCACCAACGACATCAGAATGAATATCGACGGTGGTTTCTTGGTAAATGTTGAAGGAACCCACGGTGCAAGCACAAACTGTGCCGTGCTGGATCGCCTTCATCTTGCTGCTTTTAATAATGAAGATGGTCAAGGTACGAGGGAATATACCAGTTGTAGCATTGCCGAGATTTTGATCTATGATGGAGCCCTAACGAGCAATGAGATTGTTCAGGTCGAAGAATATCTATCCACCAAATACGGTGTTGCCTTGGACGATCCATCAGTATCCTATCCTCCTGTTTGGACAACGGATCCTATTAATGATATTTCCGATGCTGGCGTATTCTACTCCATTGCGTTGTCAAACAATGTGTTCGATGCCAACGGGGATACACTCACATATGCCATAACCACTGGTTCGACTTGGTTGAGCGTAGATTCCGCCAGTGGTCTTGCGACAGGAGCCCCATTGCTTGGCGATGTGGGTACAAACACATTCACGATCACGGCAGACGACGGCTCCAACCCCCCTGTTCCTGTAACCCTGAATATTGTCGTCACTGATTCTAGCGCACCCAGTGGTGCCACTTTGTATCTGCACCTAACCGCAGATGACCTCGCTCTGGCGGATGAAGCTATCGTTGAGTCTTGGACTGATTCGGTGGGCACCAACGAGTTTACAGGTACAGCCACTTATGAAGCTGATTATACAAATGGGCATGCGGCCGTGCTGTTCAACGGGAGCAGTGATGTTTTGCGGGTCACGAATCTGGCGGGTCCCGACACCGCATCGGTAACGATGTTTGTCGTGGGTAATTTTGTCTCCGGTTTGGCGAGTACCGACTACATGGTTTCGGGCCAGAACTACGTGACCGAATGGGGCGGCGATGCTTCCG
>DAOVNC010000428.1 GCA_030630445.1 Kiritimatiellales bacterium
AGGCGAGGATCCGCCCGACGGTCGGTCGGGAAATCTTCATTTTTTCAGCAACCTGCTCCTGGTAGAGGCCTTCGGCATCGGCGAGGCGCACGGCCTCGATTTCGTCGAAGGTCAGCACCACCTCCTCCAGATCCCGCATGGGGATTCCGGTGGGCTTGAACCAGGTGGCCTGGGGCGGCTCTTCAATTTCTCTCGGGGATATTGGTCTTGGCATAAAAGGTCTCCATCTGCCGCGAAATGAACATATGCTCATAATGAGGTCAAGTGAAATTAGATTAAAATGAGGTCTGGTTTCTGGTTTGACGACTGCCGGGACGCGAAACTCCCGTGTTATCCTTATATCATTAGTGATATAAAAATGGGCTTATTTGAGCATTTATGGGTCAAAATATATCATAAGTGATATAACAAGAAGGGCTCTATAGAAGTGGCGCTCTCGCCGTTTCCTATCGTCCAGTCCCGATCCCCCGACATCGTTTTCCCCTGCGGGGTTAAACGATCCTACACCTTCCCGAGCCTGAAACCCCTGTTCGTGCGATATGGGGAATTCCGCCCGTCGGGGCCGAAGAATTCAATCACGCCTTAATCGTCACGCATCACGATTGGTAGGTCGCGATTTTCAGGCCGAGGTGCTGGATCATGGCGAGGTCGGCTTCGTATTGCGAGCCAGCGACGGTGAGATAGTTTCCGGTCATCATGCCGTTGGCGCCGGCGGCAAAGAGGTCGGTCTGGCGTTCGCCGAGCACATGGGTGCGCCCGCCGCAGATGCGCAGGGTTACGGTGGGGAGGAGGAAGCGGTAGAGGGCGATGATGCGCAGGGCTTCGTCGGCTTCCATCGGCTGGGTGTCGCGCAGGGGGGTTCCGTCGTGGGCATAGAGAAAGTTGATCGGTACGCTATCGACTTCCAGCTCGCGCAGCGTGAGGGCAAGATCGATGCGGTCGTCCCAGCTTTCGCCGAGGCCGAAGAGCCCGCCGCTGCAAAGGTCGAGCCCGGCGGCCTGCGCGGCCTTGACGGTGTCGAGTCGCTGTTGCCAGGTCTGGGTGGTGCAGATTTTGGGATAGTAGGATTCCGAGCTTTCAAGGTTGTGGTGGAAGCGGGTGATGCCCGCTTGCTTGAGTTCGGCCAGCTCCTCTCCCGTGAGCCGGCCCAGGGAGGCACAAAGCGGGGCGGGGCCGATGGTCTTGGCGGTTTCGAAAAGAGACTGGAGTTCCTGGCCGGATAGTTTTCCGCCGCTGGTAACCACGCTGCAGCGGCAATCATGGTTTTCGAGGATGGCCTCCATGTGCTGGGCCAGCTTGGCGGGGGGCATGAAGGGATACTCTTCAATCTCGGTCGAGGCACGCCCGCTTTGCGAGCAGAAGGTGCAGTCCATGTCGCACGTGCCGCTTTTGGCGTTGATGATGGCGCAGAGCTGGATTTCATGGCCGAAGTGCGTTTCGCGGATTTGCGTGGCACCGCGCAATAGCTCCGGTTCATTCAGGCGGGTTAGCCAGAGCGCCTCTTCCTGAGAGCACCCCTTTCCGTCGACGGCGGTTTTGATGATTTCTTGCAACATTGGAAAAGCAGGGTACGCAAGTTCCGGGCTTTGAAAAGCCTATAATTTGCTTTGGCGAGTTTCTGGCGCCTGCATCGCAGGCATCTCGTTCCTGCTCATAGAACCTGCTAGGAGTTGGCGGGGGAATCGGTTTTTTCCTGTACGCTTTTGGAGCTGGCGGGGTAGTAGTTGAACTCGGGTGGCCACACCAATCGATTGCCATGTTCGAGTCGCGCCTTCAGAAACCGTGAAATAATGGATGATGCCAAACTTCCGGGAGAGGTCTCCATTTCATCTGCGATTCTGGTCAGCAACGCTTTTTCCTCTGGGGTTTGCCTAAAGCCAATGTTTTCCGTTTTCTTGCTCATGTCCATCTTCCCTTTCCGTGATTACAAAGTAGGGCAAGGCAATCCTGGGGCGAACCGATTTAATGGATTACAATATTGACAAATGTAAGCCAATAAGAGTTTATTGCTTGAATGTTAAAGAAGAGTAAGGCGAAAACTGTTCGGAAGATCGCGGGTTTTTTTGCTCAGAGAACACAAGGGGGAAAGATGAAGTTTGGAATACTGTTTCTGTTTGCCGCCGTGCTGGCGGTGCCGTTGGGAACCATCGCCGCGTTGCCGGTCGAAGCAACGGGGATCGATATTGTCGATTCGGTTGAAGACCTGGTTTTTATTCTCGAGAGCGATCAAGCGCAATATCAGGCCTGCTCGCCGCCGAGTTCCAGCGTATACGTCGCCGTGAAGGAAACTCCCCTGCCGATTGATTGGGCAGGTTTCGATAAGAAGTTTATCAAGTACATGACCGCCACCATGGACGAGTATGGCTTGCCCCGATACCACTTTCTCCTCTGGGAGGACGTGGCCACTCGCGACCGGGTTATCGCCCTTGCCTCGACGGGCTACGAGCTCGCCCGTGTCCCGGCTCCCAAGGAATATCGACCTGAAGCCTTCTATCTGAACCTCCTCTCCAATGGCGGAATATACAGCGAGGCCATGCGCTGGATATTCGACCCGGCCCACACGGCGACAGAGGTGGTTTGTATCCCGAAAACGCTATATTCGGCCTATGAGGAGTACGAGGCGGAGAGGGTTGCCCAAGAGGAGTTGGAGACTTCGCTGATTCCGATGGCGATGATGTCCGGCGGGACGGTGATGAATCTCCAGATGGCGATCGGAAGCACCACGAATGGAATCGTTGAAATCGAGGTGGCCTGGCCGACGACGACGTTCTCGAACCGGGTTTGCCTCTTTTCCTGCGAAGATCTCGTGGCGGGGAACTGGTCGGTTTTGGTGGATCGGCTGCCCACTTATGGGATTGCGGATCTGGTTTGGCTTGATTCGGCATCCACGAATTTGATGGTTCGTTTCTACCGGGCGGGGGATGCGGATCTGGACTCGGACGG
>DAOVNC010000136.1 GCA_030630445.1 Kiritimatiellales bacterium
AGTCTTGTCGCCATATTGCAGTTTGCAGGTTCCGTCGACCGAGGCGGTAATTTTGGCTTCGGCTAGCTTGCCGTCTTTCCACGCGAGATCGACCGTATAGCCGCCGCGTGCCCGCAATCCTTTGACGTTGCCGGCGGGCCATGCTTTCGGCAGGGCGGGGAGCAGCTCGATCAAGGGATCGCCGGTTTTGGGATCCTGCACCTGCGACTGCAAAAGCATTTCGCAGATGCCGGCGGTGATCCCGAAGCTGCCGTCGAGCTGCAGCGGCGGGTGGGTGGTGATCATGTTGTCGAGCATGTTGTGCCGGAACAGGCCGCGGATCATTTCGTGGCACTTTTCGGGTTCGCCGAAGCGGGCCCAGAGGGCGGTGCGCCACGGCCATGTCCAGGAGCGGCGGCTGTCGCCGACGGAGCCGCGTGTCTCGAGCGAAAGCTTGGCCGCGTCGGAAAGCTTCGGGGTTCGCTCGCGCGAGATTTGGTGGCCGGGGTAGACGGCAAAGAGGTGGCTGGTATGGCGGTGGTTGCTCTTTTCGAGATCGGGCTTTTCGCCCATCCATTCCATCAATTGTCCCCACGATCCGATCTTGGGGCCATAGAGTTTGGCGATGGTTTTTTCGAGCTGCTGCTGGAGTTTGGGGTCGGTATCGAGGATCTTCGCCGCCGCCAGCGTGTTGCCAAACAGATCCCACATCAGCTGCTGGGCGTGGGCGGTACCATCCTCATAGGGGCCGTGTTCATGGGACCAGACGTTGGGAACCACCAATTGGCCATCCGGTAGTTCCTTCAGGTTCGCCAGCCAGAAAAGGCTGACATCGCGCAGCCACGGCCATGCGGTTTTCTCAAGAAAGGCTTGGTCGCGGGAAAAGGCGTAGTGTTCCCAGAAGTGCTGCGCGAGCCATGCGGTGCCTTCGATGTTCCAGTTCCAGCCGCTGCCGCCGAAGGGGTTGATGCTCATGCGGGTGACATAGCCCTGGGTCTCGCCGTATTTCTTGATGGTATGTTCGCGGTATACCGGGGCACCGGCCACGAGCATGTCGAAGAGCGGTTGCGCCAGCTCGGGCAGGTTGGCCGTCTCGGCCAGCCAATAGTTCATTTGCTGGTTAATGTTGGAGTGGAAGTCCGAATGCCATGGCGGCTGATTGCGGTTGTTCCAGATTCCCTGCAGGTTGGCCGGCAGCGTGCCTTGGCGCGAGGAGCCGATGAGCAGGTAGCGGCCATACTGGAAGAGGAGGGTTTCAAGCCCGCGGTCGTCGCCCTCTTTATTGTAGCGCTTGATGCGTTCATTCGTCGGCAGTTCCAGCGCCTCCTTCGGAGTGGCACCCAGATCGAGTACCACGCGGCCGAAGAGCGACTGGTGGTCCTTGATGTGGTCGCTCTTGAGTTGCGTGTATTGTTTCGCGGAGGCCGCCGCCAGCCATGGACCCAGCCGTGCGGCGGGATCTTCGCCGCGCCATCCGGATGCGCGATCCATCTTATAGTCGGTGTCGGCCACGAGCAGCAACGTCAGCGCATCGCAATTCGCGAAAACCAGCTGATCGACCTTCGTTTTCAAGGCGCCGCCTTCCTTAATGACCTTGACGCGGGCCTCGTAGAGCATGCCGTTGGAAAGCGTCCCGCGGAACGACAGCAGGTTGCCCTTTGCCTTCGATGTGTTCTCGCGGCCATCGATCAGGCGGATCGACCCCGACAATGCGCCGGGCTTGTTGGCGGTCAGGCGGATGGCCAGCACATTGTCCGGTTGGCTGCAAAACATTTCCCGGCGATACGCCACGCCCTTCTTTTCATAGGAGACCGATGCCACGGCGGTGGAGATGTCCAGATCGCGCATATAGTTGCTGACCACGCCTTCTCCGAAATCGATGAACAGGTCTCCGAAATTTTGGTAGTCGCCCATGTGTTCGTGGTCATATTTTCCGGCGGGGTTTTCATCACCCGTCCAGAGGCTGTCGACGTTGAACTGCACATGTTCCTCCTGTGCGCCGCCAAAGACCATGCCGCCGAGCCGCCCGTTGCCGATGGGCAACGCCTGCTTTTCCCAGTTCGTTGCGGATTGCTTATACCACAGGCGCATGTCGCTTCCCGCTTGCATCGTTGTCGCAAACCCTAAAACACCCAATATGACCCAATTCATTTTCACGGTTTTCCTCTCCTGTTTAATAGGTGCTTAAGTAGCACACGAATGGCTTTGGTTCTATTTATTTCGATCAGAACGGATCTTGTCCATAAACGGCTTTGACCCGGCGGTTTTAATATTGGACTCTTTTGAGAAGGAGATTTGGACAATGAAAAGCTACACGGTTCAGGATGTCGCATCGAAAATCGACCACGCCGTATTGAAGCCCGACCAGACCGAGGCGGATGTGCGGGCCGCCGCCGCCCTGTGCATCGAGCGCGGCGTGGCCAGCCTCTGCGTGCGCCCCTGCGACATCCGGCTGGCGGCGGAGCTGCTGAAGGATTCGCCGGTGATGGTTTCGTGCGTGCTGAGTTTTCCGCATGGTGCCGACACCCCGGCAACCAAGGTCTTCCAAGCCCGTCAGGCCATCGATGACGGGGTGGAGGAGATCGACATGGTCATGAATATCGGCCAGTTCCTTTCGGGCCATTACGAAGCCGTGCGCGAAGAGATCAAAGCGGTTGTCGAAACGGCCCACGCCCACAACGTGGCGGTGAAGGTGATTCAGGAAAGCGGCTACCTGACCTTGGCGCAGGTTGCCAAGGCTTGCGAGCTGTCGTACGAGGCCGGTGCGGATTTTGTGAAGACCTCGACCGGTTTCGCGCCCTCCTCCGCCACGCCGGAGATCGTTGCCGCGATGGTTGAAGCCGTCGGCGGAAAAACGGGAATCAAGGCGTCGGGCGGCATTCGTACATGGGAACAGGCCGTTGGCTATCTCGAACAAGGTGCAACGCGGCTCGGCATCGGCGCCACCGCCACCGTGCTCGATGGGGGTGTGGCCGACTCCAACTATTGAAAAACCGCCTCGCCATATCCATTCCGCTTTGCTCTACTGCCCCGACATGACAAGACAGGAACAATTGATGAAGGGGATCCCCCTAAACCTTTTTCTCAACGGACGGCCCTGCCTCGTTGTTGGCGGCGGCAAGGTGGCGTTGCGCAAGATCGAACTGCTGCTGGACGCGGGCGCCAAAATTGCCGTGGTCAGCCCCGAGGTTCACCCCGAGGTGGGCACATTGATCGAAAAAGGACTCATCACCCACACCGTTCGCCCGTTCGAACACCACGATATCGAAGGATCCGTCCTCGTTTATGCCGCCACCAGTAGCCGCACGGTCAACCGCGAGGTGCTGGACTGCTGCCGCGAAAAGCATATTCTCTGTTGCTGCGTTGATGGAAACTGGGACCAGGGCGATTTCACCACGCCGGCGATCACGCACCATAACCAGTTGATCCTCTCGGTGTCGTCCGGAGGGAACGATTGCCGCCAATCCAAGATGGTCAAGAACAGCCTGGCGCGCCACCTCAAGATGATGGAGTCCGCCAATCTCGTCATCGTGGGAACCGACCACAACCACCTGACCGTCGAGGAGCGCGAACCTTTCCACCTCACGGGGCACCGCTTCGAGCGCGGCGGGTTTATGATCATGCAGCTCTGGGGCATTCACGAATTCATGATCCTCAACACCTGCAACCGCGTCGAGGTCATCGCCATCGTTTCCGACGAGACCGCCCGGAACGGAATCCTCCGCCACGTCATGGGCTTCGCCGGCCTGAAGGAGGACAAGTACTACCTCAAGACCGGCAAGGCCGCCTTCGAGCACCTCTGCCTCGTGACGTCCGGCATGCTCTCGCAGACCCCCGGCGAAAACCACATCACTGCGCAGGTAAAGGATGCGCTCGATACCGCCAAGGTTCGCGGCTGGGCTGGCAACATGACCCAGGAGTGGATCTCTTCCGCCCTGTATGTTTCAAAGCACATCAAGAACCAGATGGGTCCGCTGCTCCATGGCTACGAAATCGAGGACCTCGCGCTACGGTATCTCGAAGCCAACGGGAAGGATTTGGCCTCGTCCACCATCATGGTGCTCGGTGCCGGAACAATCGGTAAAGGCCTTGTGAAGGATAGCCTTCCAAAGGCTGAAAAAATCATTTGGTGCTACCACGTCAACCCGCCCGAAATTTCCAAGGAGTGGAACGGCAAGATCGAGCTTTGCACTTTCAACGACATGAAGGAACGCATCACCGACGCCGACATTATAATCAGCGCAACCGAATCCCCCGGGCACCTGCTGCACCGTGCCCACGCCCCGTTCTTCAACCAAGAGCGCCCCGTCATGCTGCTCGACCTCGGCATGCCGCGCAATATCGACCCCGAACTCGACAACCTCTCGTCCGACATCACCGTGGTGGACCTCGACGGCCTCAAATACTGGTACCGCCGTGAACTCACCGACATGAACGACATCCTCTCCCGTAGCCGGGCCATCGTCGCCGAAAACCAGGATTTCTACGACAAGATCGCCAACAGCTTCAAGGGGAGCCAAGGTTCGGTTGAGCAAGCCGGTTCGGACTAGCGGTTCAGCACCATGACGACTGCGGCCACGAGGATCAATCCAATCACGACCATCCGCAACCGCTGCTCGGGCAACCTGACCGATAGCGTGCTTCCATAGTGAATGCCCGCCAGCGAGCCGATCACCATGATGACGGCCGTGGGAAATTCCAGTACGCCTCCTTTTCCAAAAATCAGCGCAGTTGCAAGCGTTAGGAACAGGGCGATAAAAATCGACGTGCCGACCGCGCGCTGGGCGCCAAGGCCAAAGAGGGTAATGAGGATGGGCACAATCAGGCATCCTCCCCCCAGCGCGGTGGCACCCACCACACCGCCCAGTAGCGCACCCACAAACACACAAAAGACATTCCGCAGAAGCCAATGCCCCTCGATCTTGGCCGCTAAGCCCCGCTCCTTTTGTTCAACCGTTCTTTTCAGGCGGGTGAGGGTGTCGAGCACCATCACGCCTGCGGAGAAGAGCACGACGCAGACAATGAAGATTTCCAGCGCTTCGACAAACTCCGGGCAGTCGCCCTTCCGGCTGACCCATCGGGAAACCAAGATGTTGGCCGGCAACGCCCCGGACAAAACCCGGGCGGAGACCCCCCACGAAATATTCCTTAACCGCGCGTGATGGACACTCGCGGAAATTTTGCTCAGGAAAATATAGAGTCCGGTGGTGCCCACGGCGGTCAGTGGATCCATGCGCAAAACAAGCGTCATCGCCTGCAGGCCCAGCACGCCGCCGCCCACGCCGGTCAAGCCAATGCAGAAGCCAACGCCCGCGCCCAGTCCCAGCCGGAGAACCACCTCCCATGCTCCAAATCCAAACACGTCCATGTGCATGCCTCGCGCAAAACCCGGGTCGGGTTAAATGGTGTATTCGGGGAGTCCGGTGTGGCGGTCGAGCTCGGCCTCGATGGCCTTGACCCAATCCTCCATCGCGCCGCCGACATCCAGCTGCAGGTTGATGTGTTGTTTTTTCACGGCACTTTCTCCGATGGCGATCACCAACAGTTCATTGGGGGAGTTGAGCACTTTGAGACGGGTCAAGTCGTAGTCGTCGACGCGTTCGAGCGAACTGATGAAAATCAGCCCGGCATCGGTGAGGATGCGACCGAGCTCCCCGATCCTGCGAATATGCTCTTCGCGGTCCCAGAAGCTGTCGCCGATGTCGGCCTCCAGCCCTTCGGTGAGGCTGGAGAGCCCGAGGTAGTAGGAGTGCAGCCGCTTGTCGAAGAGCTTATACTCCAGATCCTTGGCAAGCCTGTGGGTTAGGGTTTCATCCCCGATGAAGAGCACCCACTTTCCTTTGTGCCGGTTGCGCTGGGCGCGATTGCCGGGGGTGACGCGACCTTGCTCCCAAAGGAACTCGCGGCGGTCGATGCTTTCGCCGTCGGGCTTGTCCTCGCCTAGATGGCATTCGATCATCCCGGCCCCGACGGTGGTATTGGCGATGGGGTCGATGAGGATGAAGCTTCCGGTTTCGCGGTTTTTCACGTAGGGATCGAGGAACAGCGGAAGGTGCGTCGTCAGCGCAATGCGCCCGATTTCGTTGAGCTGAAGCTCCTCGGCCGGATGCTTCTGCAGGGTGTTAATGTCGACGCTGAACTTTAACTCCGTGATCTTGGCTTTGGTGGTTCGGCTGGTGTGGCGAATGACATAGGTCTTGCCCGCTTCGAGCGGCGTCTCCGCCATCCAGACCACGGAAGCCTCCAGATGGGTGGAAATGTGCGGTACATTTTCCGCGTGCACGATCATTTCGCCGTTGGAGATATCGATCTCGTCGTTGAGCTCAAGCATGATCGATTGCGGCGCAAAAGCCTCCTCAAGGTCGCCGTCGGCGGTGACGATGCGCTTGATGGTCGACTCCTTGAGCGACGGCAGCGCCTTGATGCGATCACCGGGGCGTACGGTTCCGGATGCCACCGTTCCGGCAAAGCCGCGGAAATTGAGATCCGGTCGGCTGACGAGCTGGACGGGGAAGCGGAAGTCGTCGAGGTTGATTCCGCTGGCCACATCCACTTCTTCGAGGATGGGGAGCAATGGTTCGCCTTCATACCATGGAATGTTGTCCGATTTCCCCACCACATTATCGCCCTTGAGGGCGGAGATCGGGATGAAGGTGACGTTGGGCAGATCCAGCTCTTTGCTGAAGGCCTCGAAGTCGGCGCGGATGGCGTCGAAGACCGTCTCGTCATAGTCCTTCAAGTCCATCTTGTTGATGACGACCACGATGTGCTTGAGGCCGAGCAACGACACCAGAAAGGTGTGCCGCTTGGTCTGGGTGATTACGCCGTAGCGGGCATCGATGAGGATGAGCGCGAGATCGGCGGTGGAGGCGCCCGTGGCCATGTTGCGGGTGTACTGTTCGTGGCCGGGCGTGTCGGCAATGATGAACTTGCGCTTCGGTGTGGCGAAGTAGCGGTAGGCGACGTCGATGGTGATGCCTTGTTCGCGCTCGGCCTTGAGGCCGTCGAGCAGCAGGGCATAGTCGATTTCGCCATCGCCGGCGTTGCCCACGCGCTCGCTATCGGCATGCAGGGCGCTGAGCTGGTCGTCGAAGATCAGCTTGCTGTCGTAGAGCAGCCGCCCGATGAGGGTCGACTTGCCGTCGTCCACCGAGCCGCAGGTCAGCAGCCGCAGCAGGCTCTTGTTTTCGTGCTGGTTCAAGAATTGGTCAATGTCCATGGCTAGAGTCCTTGTTTGAATTAAGAATTAAGATTGCAGAATGAAGAATGGTGGACGGGGATTCCCCGTACCCCTTTTAAAACCCAAGGCGTCGCAGACCCGACATTCTACATTTTTAAATCTGCATTCTTCATTTTAAAAATATCCTTCGCGCTTCTTTTGCTCCATCGAGGCATCGCCGTCCTTGTCGATGGCGCGGGTGGAGCGTTCGCTCAGGCGGGTGGTCATCATTTCTTCGACGATCTTTTCAACGGTGTCTGCTTCCGAATCGATGGCACCGGTGAGCGGGTAGCAGCCGAGTGTGCGGAAGCGCACCATCCGCTCTTCGGGGATTTCGCCGTCTTCGAGCGGCAGGCGGTCGTCGTCGATCATCACCCACATGCCGCCGCGATCCACCACGGGGCGTTTCTTGGCGTAGTAGAGCGGGATGATCGGAATGTTTTCGAGGCGGATGTATTGCCAAACGTCGAGCTCGGTCCAGTTGGAGAGCGGGAAGACGCGGACGCTTTCGCCGGGGTTGACGCGGGCGTTGTAGTTGGCCCACAGCTCCGGACGCTGGTTCTTGGGGTCCCACTGGTGGTGCTGGTCGCGGAAGGAAAAGATGCGCTCCTTGGCGCGGGACTTTTCCTCGTCGCGGCGGGCACCGCCGAAGGCGCAGTCGAACTTGTGGTGGTCGAGGGCGGCCAGCAGGGCCTGCGTTTTCATGAGGTCGGTATATTTCCGGCTGCCCAAATCGAACGGGTTGGCGTTGGCCGTGCGGCCTTCCTCGTTGGAATGCACCAGCAGGTCGAGACCCTCTTCCTTGCAGAAGCGGTCGCGGAACTGGATCATCTCCTTAAACTTGAAGGTGGAGTCGATGTGCAGGAGCGGAAAGGGAACCTTGCCCGGATAGAACGCCTTTTGCGCGAGGCGCACCATCACGCCCGAGTCCTTGCCGATCGAATAGAGCATGACCGGGTTCTCGAACTGGCTGTAGGCGTCGCGGATGATGCGGATGCTTTCGGCCTCCAATTGCTTGAGTTGGCTTAATTGATGTTTCATGTGTTTTCCTCGGGTTAATCTTTTTGGCGCGAATGCAGTCCGCATTCTTTCTGTTCGAGGGTTTCCCACCACCAGCGGCCGGCGCGGATATCCTCGCCCGGCTGGATGGCGCGAGTGCAGCAGGCGCAGCCAATGCTGATAAAGCCCTGGTCGTGCAGCGGGTTGTAGGGGACATCGTTCGCCTTCAGGTGGCGCTGCACGTCTTCGAGCGTCCAGTCGATGAGCGGGTTGAATTTCGGAATACCGTTTCCTTCATCCCACTCGACCGCATGCATTTCGGTGCGGGCAGGGGATTGATCGCGCCGCAGGCCGCAGATCCATCCATCG
>DAOVNC010000148.1 GCA_030630445.1 Kiritimatiellales bacterium
CCCGCATTGATCGCCTCGATCTTGGCCATGACGTTGTTGAGATAGTTTAGGCTCTTGACGCGCGGATTGAGCGCCTCGGTATGGTTGCGCACCGTCCCGGCGGTGATGATCTTCAGGCCGCTTTCATAGAGATCCTGTGGATAGAGCTCGATCTTGGCCGCGATGATGATGACCTCGGCTTTCTTGCAGAGATAAGGGTTCAGCCCCAACGTGC
Source organism: Kiritimatiellales bacterium (assembly GCA_030630445.1). Lineage (GTDB taxonomy): Bacteria > Verrucomicrobiota > Kiritimatiellia > Kiritimatiellales > Pontiellaceae > Pontiella. Next base: position 215 of record DAOVNC010000148.1, read on the forward strand.
CTTTGCCGCGCGTAACCACAAGACGGATGTAGCCATCGTCAATATCATTGGCTTTACAGGTGTCGACAACCGCCTGCGACATCTCCTGCTTGGTCATTGGGATTTCAAGCGCAATGGCCTTGGCCGAGTCGTAGAGCCGGTCAATGTGTCCATCGAGCAGGAACACCCGTCCGTTATATGCGCGGATGCCCTCGAACACCCCGTCGCCGTAAAGAAGCCCATGATCGAAAACCGACACCACCGCATCTTTTTCATCCACAAGCTTGCCGCTTAAAAATATTTTCATTTCCAAAATCTCCAAAAATTAGAACCACAGATAAACACCGATGGACACGGATAGCTACAGGGCTACTCGCTTCCATTCAAGCTTAGCTTTCTTAAAATTAATAATCAGGCCCACCTTGTGGCCTGTGATTTTAAGGTAATTTAGCATCTGACCCATTTCATGGTCGGTGATGCGATCAATCACTTTTGCATCAACAACGATCTTGTCGAAAACAATAAGGTCGGGAATATATTCACCAACCTGTACCTCCTTATAGAGAACCTTGTAGCGGGCTTGCTGGACATAGGGGATATTCCTTAGCCCAAACTCCACGCACAATGCGTTTTCATAAGGTTTTTCGAGCAAACCATGCCCAAGCTCATTTAAAACCTCCATCGAACAGCCAATGATCGAGCGTGTCTCATCCTTGTATTCAAATCTGTGTCTATCTGCGTCCATCTGTGGTTCTTAAACCAGCAATCCGTCTTTCAGGACAAGTTGGCGCGAACACCGCGCGGCCACATCCCGACTATGGGTAACGAGCACGAGAGTATGCCCTCTGCTTTCGACCAGTTGAAACAAATAGTGCAGAACTTTATCACCCGTCTTCGAGTCCAGGTTCCCCGTCGGTTCGTCGCAAAAAATAATGTCCGGCTCATTCATCAGCGCGCGCGCCAAAGCCACCCGTTGCTGTTCGCCGCCGGATAGCTCCTGCGGGCGATGTCCAATGCGTTCGCCCAGCCCCACTTCCGTCAAAAGCTCGGTGGCCCGAGCCTTTGCATCGCCCGTTGCACGCACCGCCATGGATGGCAGGGCGACGTTTTCAAGGATGTCCAGCTCGGGAAGCAGGTGGAACGACTGGAAGACAAAGCCAACGTTTTCCGCGCGGAAGCGGGAACGCCGCGCGGACGACATTCCGTAGACGCTCTGCCCTTTGAAGTGGACCTTTCCACTTTTCGGATTATCCAGCCCTCCGAGCACATGCAGCAGCGTGCTCTTTCCTGAACCGCTCTCCCCCATGATCGAAAGCGTCTCGCCTTCCCCAACCCCGAGCGACACGCCTTTCAAGACATCCAGCGTTGTCTTGCCAATGGTGTAGCTGCGTTCGATATTCTCTGCCTGCAGAATAGTGTTCATAATGATTCCAATATCTAAGCACCAAACCCTAAATCCTAAACAAGCTCAAAAAAAACAAAATTCAATTTCAAAACTGCATCTTCCTTTAAATTTGACGCATTGGATTTTATTTAGGATTTAAATGTTCGGATTTAGGATTTCTCAGCCAATGGTGGCTTTGACAACATTCGCGAGGCGTTTGGCGATTTCGTTGGTTTGCTCCTGGGTCGGTCCCTCCACCATAACGCGGCACATGGGCTGGGTGCCGGAATAGCGAATGAGCACCCGGCCCTTATCGGCCAGCTCGGCTTCGGCTTCGGCGATGGCCTCCTGTAGTTTTCCGATCTCTGGAATCGGCGGCTTTTCGGAGACATCCACATTGATCAACACCTGCGGGAACACATCCATCACCGCGGCCAGGCTGGAGAGTGGTTTCCCGGTTTCCCGCATGATGCCCAGCAACTGGAGCGCAGAGACGATGCCGTCGCCGGTGGTGTGGTAGTTATGGAAAATAATATGGCCGGAATCCTCCCCCCCGAGTACGGCGTCTTTTTCCTGCATCAACTCAAGCACACAGCGGTCGCCCACATCGGAAACTTCGGTTTCAATCCCAAGCTCCTTGAGCGCCACGTGGAAGCCGATGTTGCTCATCACCGTGCCGACCACCAAGTTGTTTTTCAGCAGTCCGTTGTCCTTGTAGTGCTTCGTGCAGATGGCAATGATCTGGTCGCCCGTCAGCTCTTTCCCCTTTTCGTCGACGGCAATCAAACGATCGCCATCCCCATCAAAGGCAAGTCCCACATCGGCATTCAACCCCTTCACCTTGGTGCGCAGATCCTGCGTATGCTGCGAGCCGCAGTCGTCGTTGATGTTCGTGCCGTTTGGCTCGGCGTGGATGGTGGCCACATCCGCACCCAGTTCGGAAAAGATGAGCGGCGCGCATTTGTAGGTTGCCCCGTTGGAGCAGTCGAGCACCACTTTCATGCCATCGAGCGTCTTGCCGTCCGGGAAGGTGTTCTTGCAAAATTCAATGTAGCGCCCCATCGCGTCGTCGATGCGCCTGGCTTTGCCAACCTCCTGCGCCACCGGGCGTATGTTGTTGATGCGCCCGGTCAGCACGAGATCCTCGATCTCCTCCTCCAGTTCGTCGGCCAGCTTGTAGCCGGTGCGCGCAAAGATCTTGATGCCGTTGTCGAAATAGGGGTTGTGCGAGGCGGAAATCACGATGCCTGCGTCGGCGCGCATGCTCTGGGTGATGAAGGCCACGGCCGGGGTTGGGATCGGGCCAAGCAGCAGCACATCCACCCCCATCGAAGTAATGCCGGCCGTCAGCGCGTTTTCCAGCATGTAGCCACTCAACCGGGTGTCCTTTCCAATGATAATGCGCGGACGCGTCCCTTTCTCCGCATGGTGCTCCTTGCAGGTATAGGCCGTGGCGCGCCCAATCTGCAGCACCATTTCCGCCGTCATATCCCCTTCGTTCGCCATCCCGCGAACGCCGTCGGTTCCAAATAGTTTTCCCATAGGTATAGTGCCTAGTTTGATTGCGGAGGCCAGAGCTTGGCGACCTCCTCGACCATGGATTGCAACCAGGTTTGTCCGGCCTGCCGGCTTTCGGGATCCAAATCCTGGATGGTTTCCGTGTATGCGCCACCGACCGGAATGCTTTCGAGCGCGGCGAGGAAGTCCTCTTTGGCCCTGGTGTTTTCGGCCCAGTCGGATTGCTTCAACTCAAACTCCATGCTGGCCCACGAATTGTGGAACATCCGCTGCGAGGCAATGATCCTTTCGGGTGCATCGGACTGTTTTTCAAGTTCTCGAATGGAGGTCTTCATGTTTTGCGCGAGTTCGCCGAGCCGCTTGATGCGCTCGGCTAGCACGAGTTCGAGGTTCCTCTGTCCACCTTCGTAGCACGCCTTGTCGAACTCGTCGCGGCACATGAAGGTCTGCCGCACATTGCGATACCATTCCTTCAGCGCAACAATGTTTCCGATGTAGCGCAGGTTGTTTCCGACAATCCGGTCGATCTTTCGGTAGACGCCGGTTTCGTACGGACGCGTGGCCGGGTCCGGCGATACAGGGATATGCAGCTGGTTTTCCTCGTCGATGTCCCGCCGGCAAATGCCGCCCGCCGCGACCACGGTGCCGTAGGCGATGTGCGCAGGACCGATCAAGCCCCCCTGCCCGCCAAGGAAGATCGCTTTCTTGTCAAGAAACACACCTTGCGGCACATCACCGACCAACGAGGCGGTCGCCTTGTCCTGATGCGGGGTATAGTTGAAATGGATATAGGAGGAACCGACTTCGGAGTGGTTTTTACGGCTGGTTCCGCCCGCCATGAGGATATCGCAAAAATTGACTAGGCTGCCGAGCGTGGTGAACGGCATTAGGATGGTTTGCTTGAGTCCGACGGTGTGCGCGCCGCTGGCCGCCTCTTCGAGAATGGTTCCGGCACGGACGTGCGCGCCGCTGCCCATGTTGGCGCCGTCGAAAAAAGCGGCCCCGGAAAAATAGCCGCCCCTCAACTCGACGTTGCGGCCCAGCTGGCAGTTTTCGAGGACGACGGGGGCCTCGGCCCCGATCGTGCTGCCCGGACCGATGGACGTTTCCGAACCGGCAATACGGCAGCCCCGGTGTATGGACGCGTCGGCGGCAATGCGCGCGAGATCCACATCGCCCGCCACGGCAACGCCCCTTTCCATCCACACATCTTGACTATGGTGCATCCGTTGAAACTCCGTCCGGGGATCCCTGAAGAATACGTTATTTAACGACTCCGAAAACCGGGCCCTCGAGGGTTACTTGATTGGGGTTGATTTTCATTTGTCCGATCAGTTCCTGATTATCGGGGATCTCCTTGGTCTTGAAGACCGGAAGAACCGGACGGGTGCCTGTTATGGTTTCATCCCCTTCCTTGTAGGAATAGGAAGCCTGCCTGTATTGCACGCCCCTCTTCTCGATCAGCAATTGAAATGAAGAGATGTTGCCGACATCGCCCAAGAGCACCTCCATTTTCACCGGCTCATCTTTGGTTAGCCTGAACCAATCGCCAATAAACAACCGTTGACCTCCAATGGGATATTTCCGGTTGTTGTCGGCATCGCTGGTCCAGCCTGTGTACAGCTTCGACCTGTACGGTTCAAAACTTGCGTCCATGACCAACCGCTTTTTTATCCGTACCAGCAAAATGTCATCCCCATAGCCCATGAAACGGTAGTGACCGGTTTCCGGTGCGGAAATGTGCCCCTCGTAGTAGGCTGCCCAGAAGACGGCTTCAACCGTATCCGACACCCCGAAAGCCTCGGTGACTTTGGAGGACGAAATCGTAGGAATCATGAAAAAGGTGGCATACTTCTTTTTTGGGGCCTGGAAATACTCGTCCAACCGGCCCAGATTCCATCCCTTGGCAAAGGAGGCAAGCGCTGCATAGAAACGGCCTTGATCCATGCCTGTTGGTTTGCCCTTGTACGATTGTTTCAGGTCGTAGAACGTGCCGGTAAGTTCGTTGCCGCCCATGGACTTGTTTCCACCAAACAGATCCCCTATGTCCATGTCGAACCCTAGGCTTCCGAGTCCATCTCCGCCCATGTTGCCCAAACCGCCCTTCACCCCGGTAATCTCCGGCATTTTTATGTCGGTAAAGGTTTTTTGCTGGGAAACGATTCGCTTGCGCAACCGGGGTTTTGGCTTCCGCTTTTTCACATCCACCGGAACCTGGAGCTTTTTCGGTGGCATCTTGGGGCGCTTCATCCGCTTGGCTACGAAGTCCGGTTCCGGTTTTATAATCACCTTTACCGCCACAAACGAAATGGCCACAACAATTAGAACGGCGTGGATTGCCAGACTGACGACCAACGCGCTGGATTTTGAATGATTTGCAAAAAAACGTTTTTTTCCCACTTAGACATCTCCTTCAATAAAACATCTAGCCACTGAAGCCATGGAACCTTTCCGCGACCTCCGAACAATGCGGGAGTTTGTAGACTGATTTAGCGTGCGGGTCAAGGCTTTCACCCCGGGTGCACCTCCTCTTTTTATCTTCGGACAGGATAAAGCGCCATTCGGGCCGCAAACAAACAAAAAAGGGGCAATCCGCATGGATTGCCCCGTAAAATGGTGGGCGGTAAAGGACTCGAACCTTCGACCCCCTGGGTGTAAACCAGGTGCTCTAGCCAACTGAGCTAACCGCCCGTTTCGTTAAAAACGAGCGCACATAGTACCCATATCCCGAAACGAGTCAAGTGGTGAAAATGGAAAAGAACCGGATTTTCTATCCAACAACGGTCTGCATCCATGCATTCGCCATCAAGGCATGGCCGGCCATAGTGGGATGTACGCCATCGAAGGCCCAATAAGACGGGATCTGCCGACCCTTTGCGGCGACGAATGCAGCATCGAAATCCACCCAGATGGCACCGAATTCTTCGGCGAGCTTTCTCAGGATTCCAATCTTTGGATCCAGGTCTTCGCGCATTTTTTCAATGGAGGGATCGGTGTGAAGAAGGAACGGCGAACAGATCACGATTTTGGTGGAGGTTTCGTTCTGCACATGTTCCAGCAATTCTCGGCATTCGGTGCTGAAAACCCCATCCTGCGTTGGGTCATTCTGGTCGTAGCGCCGCCATGTATTGTTGACGCCGATCAAAATGGAAACCCAGTCAGGTTTAAGTTCAATGCAGTCCTCGTCCCAGCGGGCCAGCAGGTGGCACGTGCTGTCGCCGCCAATGCCGCGATTGAGAAAACGCAGATTGAGTTCGGCACGCTCCAGCCCGAGCCTGCCCGCCAGCATCGCCGCGTATCCCATTCCGAGCGAAGCGAGGTCGTTGCGGTCGCGACCGCAGTCGGTAATGCTATCGCCAATGAACAGGATCAAGTCGTCTTTCTTGAAAGGAACCGTCACCCCATCACTTCCTTGAGCGCATCCAGCATAGTTTGGTTTTGCGACGGAGTACCAATCGTGATCCGAATATAATCAGGCAGTCCGTACGGATCCATCGGTCGGACAATCACCTTGCGCTTCTGCAACTCTTGAAATACCTCGCGTCCACTGCCGGTTTTGACGAGGATAAAGTTGGCGCCGGACGGCACGGTTTCGATTCCAAGCTTGGGAAGCTCGCGCTCGAAGAACTCCAGTCCTTGGAAAACCATTTCCCGCGTTTCGACGATATGCGGCACGTCGTCGAGCGCGGCCATGGCGCCAGCCTGCGCCATGGCGTTGACGTTGAAGGGTTGGCGCACCTTGTTGAGCAGGGCAATCAAATCGGGATGGCCGATGGCGTAGCCGATGCGCAGTCCGGCGAGGCCATAGGCCTTGGAGAAGGTGCGCAGCACGATGATATTCTCTTTCCCGGCGCGGATATGCTTGAGCACGTTGGGTTTCATCTCTTCCGGCATGACTTCGAAGTAGGCTTCGTCGAAAATGGCGACGACGTGGTCCGGCAGCCTTTCGATAAAGCGGTCGATGGCCTCTTTCGACACCACGGTACCCGTCGGGTTGTTGGGGTTGCAGATGGCCACAAGCCGTGTTTCCGGCGTGATGGCCGCGAGCATGGCATCGAGGTCGTGCACATGTTCGGGCATCGGGACGCGGATAGCTTCCCCTTCGTACAACGCCGCGGCTAGAAAGTAGACCGCGAAGGCTTCGGCACCCATAATCAGATTAGTCCCCTGCCCCAGAAACACGTGGCAGAGAAATACAATCAGTTCGTTGCTGCCGCAACCGAACAGCAGCTGCCCGGGGTCGACGTCGATCTTTTCCGCCAGCTTGCGCTTGAGGTAGAACGCGCCTCCATCGGGATAGCGGTGCATTTCGGGAATCGCCTCCTGCATCGCTTCAATGGCCAGCGGCGATGGACCCAGTTCGTTTTCGTTCGACGCCACCTTTACAATTGCCGCGATATCATCGAAGCCCAGTTCGCGAGCCACCTCTTCGATCGGCTTGCCCGGCTCGTACACCCGCAGGTCTGAAATCCACTCTTTCGCTTTCATGGTTGCGCTCCTTTGCTTGATAAGCGGCGCATGGTAGCACGCACTTGACTTGGAGCAATCCCTCTTTCATTTGAAATCCAACGCAGTTCTAAAGAGCCCCTTTAATTGTTACAAACATGATCATTATGCCAGTGTTAAGTTGTTAATAAAATCAAATAATTTATTTGTACGCCGTATTTATGAACGCTACCATGTTAACCGTCATACAACAGAAACCATAAGGGGACGCAATGCTAGGTATAGAAGACCCATGGGTAGTTACCGCCTTTATTCTCTGCATACTCAGCGCACTGCTGTGTCTGGTTTGGGGAATCATCAAATGGAACCAAGACGATCCGGAGTCCGAGCCTGAGGAAGAAATAAGGAAATGGGCAGAAGAAGAGGACCGCGTGGAAGAAGAGCTTTAGGGGGACGTCATGATTTCTATTTGGATGATTATAATTGTTGTTACATATCTATGCGTTATTGGCTACCTCGGCTTCCGGGGCTATAGATCGACCAAGTCGGC
>DAOVNC010000078.1 GCA_030630445.1 Kiritimatiellales bacterium
CACATCAAGAAACTGCGTAGCATTGCGGTACGCGCGGAGGCCTTTTACTCGGAAGGAATCGAGACGTGGGGATGGAAGGTTGCCCGCCGCGAAATATTCGCAAGAAACCCCGACGGGGAAATCGAAATCGTTGTTGCGCGGGGAAAGCTGCCCGAAAACACAACCGGGAGCGATGCACTCCCCGTGATCCAAAAGATCGTGATCGATACCGCCACGAAAAAGATCGGCGAGGCTGCCGCAAAGCAAAGCGTCTGGTGGACATTCTACCACTGCCCCGACCACGAGGTGAAGGGGTTTCGAGGAATGAGCGGACGTGCTATCAACGCCTACCCCATAGTGGAAGGCGAAGTGACGCCCACCATCGACCTGGCCGACAAGGCCATGTGGCCACTCAACCTCAAAGGCTGCATCCACGAATTCGGGCACGCCCTCGGCCTGCCGCACATCGGGCCGAAACCCGGCCTCAAGCGCGGCAATACCCTGATGGGGCCGATCAATAAAGCATTCGTCGCAAAATGGCCCGACTGTGCCGACGATTCCCGGGTCTACCTCAGCGAGGCCAGCGCGGCCATGCTCGCCCACCATCCCCTCTTTTCGGACCGTCCGGAAACCCAGGGTTCCTCTCCATCCCCGATCACCCTTTCCAACCTTTCCTTCAAGGAAGCCGACGACGGCACAGTCACAGTCTCCGGAACCGTGACGGCAAAAACAAAGATCCACTCCGCAATCGTTCTGGACACCTCGCGCGGCTTCGGCGACTACTGGGCACGCCCGTACCGCGCGAAAGTGAACGAGCAAGGCGAATTCTCCATCGCCGTGGACGAACCATTCGACCAACGCAAAGGATCAATCGCGCTCTACTTTTGCCAGGAAAACGGCCGCAATTCCGGCACCGGGAAAAGAGAAGTCCTAACAGGAGACTACATCGAGATCCAGTATGAAGGAGCATCCGGGAAACGGGAGTTCAAGCAACTGGAAACCCCCACAAAACGAACCCGGAAGAAAAGAGGCGGCAAGCAAAAAGGTATGCAGTCCCGCCTTTAGAGCAATTCACGAATGAAATATCGTAGACGCGACGTCCTCGTCGCGTTCTCTGTGTACGGGCAAGCGACGAGGACGTCGCTTCTACGAAACAGTTCCGTACGGCGTCACAATCGTGAAATGCTCTAGGCGGTTCCGCGAGTTGCTCTGCAGGACTGGCCGCCTACTCCGCCAGCGTCGAGGGCTCGAACAGCTCCTCGATGGTGAGTTTTTCTGCAGCCCTGCTCAAACCCATCAACTAAAATCACGACTCAATCGTCACGGTTCACGTACAAAATCACGACTCACTCATCGCTTTTCATATTTTCCTTCCATCCCTAAACTCAATACCCTACGTTTTCGCCCAGTCTGATCGAAAGGAGAGTATCATGAACGTCTCAACCGCCATTCAAAACCGTCGCGCCGTAAAGCACTTCGATCCCGACCATAAAATGACGAAGAAAGAGCGCGAAAAACTGCTCTCGCTCGCCCTGCTCTCCCCCACCGCGTTCAACATCCAGAACTGGCGCTTTGTCGTGGTCGAGGATCCGGAACTACTCAAACAGATCCGCTCCGCCTCATGGGACCAGGCGCAAGTCACCGATGCCTCGCTGCTGGTGATCCTCTGCGCCGATCTGAAAGCGTGGGAAAAAGAACCGATACGCTACTGGCATTCCGCCCCCGAACCGGTACAGGAATTCATGGTGCCCGCCATCGAGCAATACTACAACGGCCTCGACCAGGTTCAGCGCGATGAAGCCATGCGCTCCTGCGGCATCGCCGCCCAAACCCTCATGCTCGCCGCCCAGTCCTTGGGCTACGACTCCTGCCCCATGGACGGCTTCGACTTCGACTCCGTCGCCGAACTTATCAATCTCCCCGAAGACCACGCCATTACCATGTTCGTCGCCATCGGCAAGGGCACCGCAGAGGCCCATCCCCGGGGAGACAAACTCCCGCTGGACGAGGTCATCATCACAGACCGGTTCTAAAAAACCACACTTCCATCCAAAACCGTTTAAACCCACCCACCCCGAGGCATAGTCATGAAAAAAGCACCCACCCTTCTATTCGGAATCCTTCTCGCAACCGCCGCGCTTGCCCAGGCCGCGGAAGTGGCCATTGTCCCCAAGCCCGTGCAAGTCAAGGCGCTGGATGGAACGTTTACACTCGATGGCCGGACGGGCATCGCCGCGGAACGCGGCAATGCCGATGCCCAGCGCGCAGCAACTTATTTCGCCAAACTCATGAAAGCGCGCACCGGCATCGCCCTAAAGAAGAAGCCGGACGCCGACGGCGGAAAGATCCTCTTTACCGCGCAAAGGCTTCCGGCCGATTTACCGGCCGACGGCTATCTGCTGGACATCATCCCCAAAGGCATCATGGTGCGGGCGGGGGACTACGGAGGCTTTTTCTACGGCATCCAAACCCTGATGCAACTGATGCCGGCGGAGGTCTTTGGTCCATCCGCCCAATCGGCAAAAAGTATCCCGGTGGCTTGTGTCGAGATTCACGACTGGCCACGCTTTACTTGGCGAGCCATGATGCTCGACTGCTCGCGCCAGTTTTTCACGGCCGAAGAGGTCAAGCGCTACATTGACCATCTGGCCGTCCATAAGATCAACCTTTTCCACTGGCACCTGACCGACGACGACGGCTGGCGCATCGAAATCAAAGCATGGCCCGAACTGACCAACAAGGGAGCCTGGCGCGGCAAGGATTGCGTCCTGCCCGCATCGCGCGGATCGAGCGAGGACGAAAAATACGGCGGCTACTACACGCAGGAACAGATCCGCGAAATCGTCCAATACGCGCTGGAGCGCAACATCCAGATCCTGCCGGAGATCGACCTTCCCGGGCATAGCCTCGGTGTAACCGCTTCGTATCCGGAAACCCTCTGCGACACCGATGACAACTCCGCATCCGTCCAAGGCGTGAAAAAGAATGTCTGGTGCGCCGGGCGCGAAGCCAACTATAAGATGATCGACGATATCATCCGCGAAACCGCAGCTCTCTTCCCTTTCGAATACATCCATATCGGCGGCGACGAAGTGAACAAGAAATATTGGGAAAGCTGCACGCGCTGCCAGGCCCTGATGGAAAAAGAAGGCTTCAAGAATGTCGGAAACATCCAGAACTATTTTATCCGCCGCATGGAGAAAACCCTCAAGAAACATGACCGGAAAATTATTGGCTGGAACGAAATCCTGCACGGTGGAAACCTCGGAAAGGAGACCGCCATCATGTCTTGGATCTCAACGGGTCCAGGCTTCCATGCGGCCAAACTGGGTCATCCCGTAGTGATGAGCCCCGGTCCCTACACCTATTTCGACATGGCGCAATATCCCGGCGAGCGCGGACACTGGTGGGCCGGCGTAGTCAATACGGAAAAAACATACAGCTTCGACCCGATGAGCGGAAACGACCTGACCGATTCCCAGAAGAAAAACATCTTCGGGGTGGAGGCCTGCCTCTGGTCCGAGTATCTCGACCAACCCGAAGGGCAGATCGACTTCCAAACCTATCCGCGCCTCTGCGCCCTCGCGGAAGTGTGCTGGACCCCCAAGGAACAACGCAACTGGGACGACTTTTCCGAACGGCTCGGCGGAACCCATCTCGCCCGCCTCGAACAGATGGATATTCATTTCCGCGTACCCCACCCCACCGCCACCGTCCGCAAAGGAATGGTCACCATCGCTCCGCCCTACTCCACCGCCGACGTGCGCTACACCCTCGACGGCTCGGAACCTACCGCTCAATCAGCACAATGGAAAGGCAAGCCCTTCCCTTGCGGGAATACAGGGCAGCTGCGCATGAGAACCTTCCGCGACAGCGGACGCACCAGCCCGGTGATCAAAGGGGCAAAGCAAAAGCCCTTTGCCGAGTGGAACGAAAAAACCGCACAAAAAGAGTTCTCCCCGTGGGAAATCGACATCACCGAATCCCTCGATTCCAACGGCCGCTGGACGCTGGAACTGCGGCGGATCTGGGGAAAGAATGGGATCGAGATTCGCTCGCTTCAACTGCTCGAAAACGGGAAACCGGTTTTCGAGGACACCACGCCACTAACCCTCGGCGACAAAAAGACTAAAACCCACCTCTACCGCATCCCGCTCAAGAGCTACAAAAAGAGCAACCGCTACGCCCTCCGCATCGAACTTAAACAGGATGGTGGACCGAAAAGCCGCGGCACCCTGATCCTCGATCAATCACCCTACCTCGATCCCGAGGTGGAATCCGTCGAATCCAACATGCCCGCCTATGGCAACCATGTCGCGGATCATGTAGCCGACGGAAACCACCGCTCCTACTTCTGGGTCGGACGCAAACCCAAGAAAGGCGATCAGCTGACGGTCGTTTTCAAGGAACCCGTCGCCTGCAGCCATCTCGAAGTGATTACCGGAAAGCTCAACACCTCGCAGGACATTCTCGTGGAAGGCGACCTTGAAATCTCGCGCGACGGCAAATCGTTCAAGAAAGCCAGCGGCTTCGAGTTTGGCACCGCGCGGGCCAAGATCACCGGAAAGATCAAGGCGGTCCGCATCCGCTGCATCGCCGGGCAAGGCGACGAATGGCTCGTGATTCAAAATCTTCGCTTGAAACCTTGAGTGTCGCCCCAGCCTGCGCAGGGCAGACAGGAATGTCTGCCCCACATGGGGAAGGTCTACTTCATCTGAACCTCAACCTTGTAGAATCCGGCGTCTTCAGCACCATAGAGGGTATCGGTATAGCTGTTTTGCGGGAACTCGATCCCGGATGCAAGCGATGTAAAGTCGCTGGACAGCTCGTTGGTCCAGTTCACACCGTACCAGCGGTTGCTGGCGGAGGGTTCCCACTCGATCATGAAGCCGGCGGGCAGCACCACGGAGTTGGTGATCCGCAGGTACGACAGCGCATTCGTCGGAATGGAGTCGGCGATGAATTCCTCGTGGTTGTTGAAGCCGTCGCCGTCGGAATCGGCCAGATCGCCCGGATAGCCGCCGGGGAAGTAGAGACCGATCCACTCCTGCGTGACACCGCCGAATCCACGAAATCCTGTATCGGGAATACTATAACCACCTTGACCTCCGGCATTGTAGGGGCGTACCCAGTAGAAGTAGGTTCGGTTCTCGATGCCGCCGATATCGGAATACTCGTTGGTCGTGACATATCCGATATAGGATGCACCAACCGTGTTATTAACCACGTTCCGGTAGAGGTAGTAGCGGGTAGCGTCTTCGAGCGCATCCCAAGAGACTTCCGTGCGGTCGACAAAGGCGCCGTCGGTGGCCTGCACGTTGGCGGGAACACCGAACGCTTCCTGGATAACCATGAATTCCTGATTGGCCACCGTGACGGTTCCGGTGCGGGCGGTTTCTCCAGCATAGGCAGAGACCGTGTAGACCACTGTTCCGTTGTTAGTGCCGGGCGAACCGGAATTGACGACGACCCAGCTCAGGGCTTCCGTCGCGTTCCAGAAGGTATCGCCCGATGCGGTGACCTCGATGGTGCCGCCGCCACCCGCAGCGGTATGCGTGCGCTGCGATGGCGAGATGGCACCGGTGCCGGGACGCCATCCGGAATCGCCATTGCTGAACCATGCGACGTTGGTGACATTATGAACGCTGGCCCAGTAATAGTAGAGCTGCCCGGGAACCGCACTATAGTCGTAGTAGGTGGTCGATGCATGTCCGCTCGCCAGATTCGTTGCCGTGGCTTTGTCGTCCACCGTGTTGCGCCATACTTCATAGGCCGCCACACCGCTTATCGATGACCAGCTGACGCGGACATAGTCGGCATATGTACCGTCGTATGCCGTGAGATTCTGCGGAATTTCCGCGGCCTTGCTGCCGTTCATCACGAGGATGAACGGTTCCGGGGTTGCACCGGGATTCACCACGGTGAAGTAGTAGGTGTAGCCCGGTCGCCATGGCCAATAGTCGCCGACGCGCAGCAGGTACTGGTTCAGCGATCCGTTGCCGCTTGTCCAGTACTTATGGTCCGATGTGGTTTGCGATGGCAACGTTCCCTGCTCAAGGTAGACGTTCAGCGCCGACGTATTCGTGGTACTGTGGATCCAGCGCACGGCATCGGGCGGAACATCCACCTGATAGGTGACCTCGGTTCCGGCGGGTAGGGTGGTGCTGACGAAACCGGTCTCGAAATCAACCTTTTCATAGACCGGAATGGTCCCGCCGCTCACGCCGGAACTGACGCTGAACGAGGCATCGGCCTGGGCGATGAAGCCGAGGTAGTAGACGTGGCCGGGGCGCAACGGCGGCATGTTGACGGTGTGCGTTCCCGTGCCGGGATAGTTTGGCCGCGGCGTGCCGCGGTTTTTCTGATCCAGGTTCCAGTCGCGTATGCCGCTGGCAATATCGGAGAAGGTGCCGTCATTGCCCGCCGGGATGGTATCGCGCAGATACAGGTCGACATTGCCCGATTCCTGGCTGTAGGTAATGTTCCAGTCGACCGGTGCGTTGGTTGGAACCACCACGCGATAGTGCCGCCAGTCGTCCTCGGCCAGCAGCTGGCCGGTCAAGACACCGCCGTCGAGCGCCAGATCCTGCACATTGCCGCCGATATAAACGTTGCCACCAGAGAGCTTGAGGCGGTAGCGCGCGTTGCTTGCGCCGTCGGCCTTGACCATGATGTACCACGTGCCCGCTTCAAGCGCCATTTCATAGCGGCCGTCGTACGGAACCCAGTTGCCGTATTCGGTGTTGGCGGTGCTGGTGAGACGGTGGTCATACTGGACTTGGTAATTGTAGCTATAATCCAGCGTCGGCGCATCGCCCACGCGAATGTATAGGTTCGGATTGCCGCTGATGGCCTCCAGCTGCGTCCGCAGCAACCCGGCGTTATCCGCCGGAACGGTGACTTCATAGAAATGGTAGAACCCATTTTCCAAATCGACCCCTTGATCGACCGGTAGCGGATTACCGTCGATGTCCACACCGCTGTCGCCAAAGAGCGGAACGGAGAGACCCGGAGTGGTGATGGACTCGCCCACGGCGGGCATGGCCCAGTCGCGCTCTATCCAAATGGCGGAGCTGGTGAGCGTGTAGCCGGTTGCTCCGACGCCTTTCACCTCGACATACCAGATGCCCGGGGTCAGCAGCGGGGGAACAACCACCTGTGCCGGGGACTTGAAGGCAATCTGCGTGGTGCCGCCGCCGGCATCGTCCGGCAGCAGGTCCTTGCGGACGCGCGTCTGCGCATCGCCCTGCGTAACGGATGTGGTCAGGTACCAGCCCACGACCGGGTCGCCGTCGAGCATGGCGGGCACCTCGACGCGGTAGTAGTCGCGCTGGTTGTCGGCCAGCGTGCCGCCAGCCACGTTGGAGTTGCCGTTGGTGTTGAGCAGCTCGTCGAAGTTGAGCTCAGTTGGCATCTTGTCGGTGATCAGCAACCGGTATTCTCCGTTCTGGAGGGCAGTTTCACCGTCGTGATCGGCCACGACCACGGACCAGGTTCCGGTGCCTGGATTGGGAACGGTAAAGACCGATTCACTGGTGTGGTGGTAGGCATGGCCGGAATAGATTCCATAGCCGGGCCCCCTGGGCAGGTTTCCGTCCTTGCGCAAGTAGAAGCGCGGGTCGCCTGCGGCCACATCGACCAGCCGCAGTTCCACAGCCCCCGCACCGTTGGTGACACCAAAGCGGTAGAGGTTGTCGGCCTCACCGGCCTCGTAGGTATTGGAAACCGAGAGGCTGCCACTGATCGGAAGGTCGCCGAGGTTGGGCACAACCTGTTCCCCGAGACTGTGCAGCACGGCACTGGAGGTTCCTGTGCCGATCCAGCTTGCGGTGGGATTTTGCCCGAGGCTGGCCACCATCAAATAGTAGGTGCCGGGCGGGATGGTGGAGGCGCCGCTTTCGGGCAGCAGGATATAGTGTTCGTCGTCGGGCTTGGCCAGACGCGGCATGGCGCCGATGCTGGCGCCGGGAGAATAGGTTGCATGTTGGGACATGCTCCAGGTGGGCACGTGCGCCTCGCGGATGTAGAGCGTGGTTTCGCCGACGGTGTTTTCGAGCCGCACCTTCCAGTTTTTGGTGTCGGGAGGAATCTCGACCTCGAAATACCGCACGTCGCGAGCCGGCAGGTTATCGACCGGCGTGCTGCTATTGAAGGCGATCGCCTGCGGCTCGTAGGTCATGCCGATGCCAATAGCACTGCTGGCAAAACTAAAGTTTCCGGTGACCGTGGACGAGCTGTTGTAGAAGCCGATGTAATAGGTTCCGGGTGCGGTGAGCGGGCGGTCGATGCCCATGGATAGCAGGTATTTTGGATACACCTGCGAGCCGTCGGACGTGTAGCTGCGGTGTGTCCAGTCGCCGCCTTGCGTCAACCATTGGTTGCCGCTTGGCCAGAAGGTGGTGCTCCAGGGATAATACCATCCGGGGGCACCCGATGTTGACGGCAGTTCGTCGCGCCGGATATACATCCGGGGCCGGCTGCCGCTCCACTGCGTGGTGCGCAGTTCCCAGCCGATCACATTATGCCCGTTGGTTTGGACGGGTACCTCAACCTTGTAGTATTTCCACGATTCGGGCAGCAGATCCACGTTGGAGTCGCCGCCACCGTCGAAGACGATGTCGGTCGCACCGGAGGTGATGATCCGCAGGGTGTATGAACCCGAACCGATCGAGCCTGCGCTGCGCGAATCGTTGATCATCAGCGACCAGGTTCCAGGGGCGGGCTCGCTCATGTTGATGATGGTGGTGTCGGTGTATTGGTAGCCATGCCCGGAGTAGGAGCCGTACGATGTGCCATTGGGGAAGTTGGTGTCGAGCCGCAGGTTCATTTCCGGACTCCCGACACGGCCGTCGAGCCGGATTTCCATGGCCAGCACACCGGGAGGCACCGTGAACTGGTAGCGCTGGATCTCGCCCTTGCCGTAGCTGCCGGGTTCCTCTTTTATTCCGGGATTCGGCAGGGTTTCGAGGTCGGTGAATGAGGCCTCGCCGTGGCTGTACAGGGTGGCGGAGGCGGCACCGGTTCCGATATAGCTGCCGGAGGGTGACTGCCCCTCAGAGGCGACCATGAGATAGTAGTCGCCGGAAGGGATGGCGGTCTGCCCGTTTTCGGGCAGGAGCGTGAAGTGTTCGGCGCCGGAAACCTGGAGGCGGGTCATGGTGCTGAAGTTGAGGCCGGGGGAGTAGGTCGGCCAGGCTCCCATCTGCCAGGTCGGCACGCGCGCTTCGCGGATGTAGAGCTGGCTTTCGCCGGAGGTGTTTTCCAGTTCGATCCGCCACGAGGGCGTGTTGGAGGGCACGGCGACCTTGTAGTATTCCACGTCGCGCGCAGGCAAGGCGGAGATGGCCGTGCTGCCGTTGAAGGCGATCGTCTGCGGCTCGTAGGTCATGCCGATGCCGATGGCGCTGCTGGCAAAGCTGAAGGTGCCGGTAACGGTCGACGAGCTATTGTAGAAGCCAACATAATAGCTGCCGGGTTCGAGCGGCGCGCCCATGGCCATGGAAAGTAGCGATTGCGGATAAACCTGCCCTCCGGGGTCGTAGGTGTATCCGCTCCAGTCGCCACTGTAGGTCGACCATTGTTTGCCGCTCGGCCACTCCGTGTCGTTCCACGGATAGTACCACGCCGACACTCCGGACTGTGCCGGCAGCAGGTCGTGCCGGATGTACATCTGGGGCCGTGAGTTGGTCCATTCCGCCATCCGCAGTTCCCAGCCTATGACGGGATGTCCGTTGGTCTCTGCGGGAACCGTTACGTGGTAGAAGCGCCACTCTTCGGGCGGCAAAACGACATTGGTGTAGCCGCCGCCGTCGAAATCGAAATCGGTGGTGCCGACGGCGCGCACTTCCAGCGTGTAGGATCCCGGCAAGGGATCGCCGGGTTGCCCCACCACAACCGACCAAGTGCCGGTGGAGGGGTTGGCGTGGGTGGTGATGTGCGTGTCGGTGTATTCATAGGCATGGCCGGAATAGATGCCGTAGCCCGGGCCTTTCGGAAACGCCTGGTCTGTCCTGAGGTAGAAGGACGGCGAACCGGTGGTGTTTTCCAGCCGCACTTCAAGCGCCTGGACGCCCGCCGCTACATCGAACTGGAAGAGTCCGACTTCGCCTGCTTCATAGGTTGCGGACTGCGAGAGGGTGCCTCCGGAATTCAGGGTGCCCATGCCGGTTGTTGCGGCCTCACCAATGCTGTGCAGCACGGCGCTGCTCGAGCCGGTTCCAATGGTTGAACCGGAAGGCGACTGCCCTTCGCTGACGACCATGAGATTGTAGATGCCCGGCAGAATCGTGGTTTCGCCGCTTTGAGGCAGCAGGGTGAAGAGCTCGTCGCCGGTCTTCTGCAACCGGGTCATGGCAGAGAATGCGGCGTTGGGCGAGATGGTGTCGCCCGAGCTCAGCTGCCAGGTCGGGAGATAGGGTTCGCGGATATAGAGTTGCGATTCGCCCAAAGTGTTTTCCATCCGGATGCGCCACGAGGGCGTGTTGGAGGGTACGTCGACCGTGAAATATTCAACCGCGCGGGCGGGCAGGTTGGCCATGGTGTTGCTGCCGCCGTTGAAGTCGATGGGTTGCGGCTCGTAGGCCATTCCGGAGCCGATGGCACTGCTCGCAAAGCTGTAGTTTCCGGTAACCGTCGAGGAATTGTTGTAGAACGCGATATAGTAGCTGCCGGGTTCGAGCGGCGCGCCCATGCCCATCGAAATCAGCGGTTGCGGATAGTCCTGCCCGCCGGGATCATAGGTATAGCCGGACCAATCGCTGTTGCGGTTGGCCCACTGCTTGCCGCTCAACCATTCCATTCGGCTCCACGGGTACCAATAGGCTGTGGAGCTGGTGCCTTCGGGTAGCTGGTCGCGCCGAATGAGCATGTAGGGGCGTTCATTGGTCCAGGAGGTCATGCGCAATTCCCAGCCAATCACGTCTTGCCCAGTGATCTGCGCCGGTACCGTGACGTGGTAGAAATGGTGGCTTTTCGG
>DAOVNC010000374.1 GCA_030630445.1 Kiritimatiellales bacterium
CTCGCGCGGCGAAGTCTCTCCGCTATACCTATTGGTCAATTGGCTGCAATTCCTACCCCATCGCCGATCCATATGTCCCGTCTATGTGCTAAAAGCCAAGACCGGGCGCCGCTTGTTTTTGAAACTGGACGGCGCCACGCACTTTAAGTTGCGCCAAGCCATCGGCCGGCAGCACGAGCGCAAGCAACGTATCGCGGCATAACCCAAAAAAAACCGCGCCAGTTTCCTCCGAAAAACCCTAGACGTTCGAACCGACTATTCCGAGATGATGCGGTAGAAGAGTTGGTTCAGATCGGTGATGGTGTTGGTGATGGTGGTTAAGCCACCGGTTCCAGGAATATTGTTCGTGAGAGAATGCCAGCTTCCATCGATTAGGTTGGAGTTGGTTTCCACGCCGTAGGTGAACCCAAGAGTCCCGGTCCACGAGATTTCCATCGCGGTGCCGCCAGAAATGGGTCCCGAAATCGAAGCATCGTCAACGGGAACGGGTGAATGGGCAGTGAAGTATTTATCGTGCAGTTCCTGATTGATTGTAGCGATCTCGAAATCCGTCATGGCACCGTCATAGATCCGAACCTCGGCAATGTAGCAATTGGCGTTGTTCACGCCGTTGGGTCCTTCTGTGATCCTGCCATAATAGGCACCCAGATTCACGGCGCTGACATCCAGGCAGTTAGCCGTTGCACCGTGGGTGCCGGAAAGAACCTGTGTTCCGTCCACAAGCATTTTCACCGCAGATGTGGCGCCTTGTCCCGAGACAACACTAAAGACATGCGAGTCGGTGTCGGCTATGTCGCCTGAAGTGGTGATATTGCCACCATCGCCAATGCGGGTTCGCCAATCGGTACCCGACACGGCAAGGCGGAGTCGGTTGTCGCCGGAAGCATCGCCGCCCCATTCGGTCACGTAGTTCTGACCCGAAACCATGTAGTCGGTACCCGCCAAACCGGAGACAAAATTACCCACGACAAACATCGTTACCGATGCGGTGTCGGGACCCGCCAGATTCGTGACCCGCAAAACATCACTGCTCCCATTAAACAGAACGGCCGCATGTCCATTTGTATAATCAGCTTTATATGTAGCAGCACCTGTAAACTCGGCAGTGCCCTCCGAGTCGGTCCAGGACGCAACGGCGGCTCCATCCACCAGAGTAAGATCGTCCGCCGTCAGATGCAAATACAAGGTGCTCCCACTGGGAGGAATGGCTGCCGCGGTGAACGACCATACGGCTCCGGGCTTTGATGTGCCGTCGTTCAGTATTTCGTCCACACGCCAGTAGTAGATCTGGCCATCCGCCAACGCTCCCGGAGAATAAGGGGACGCCTGCGGCCCTTTAAACTCGGGGGATGCCGTTGTGGCGTTGCCGACGGCCACCATGCTGGTTCCAAGATAGACGTTGTGGCAATCCACGTTCCATGCCCGCATCCACGACAACGAAGGATAGGTACCTGCTGATGGTGTTCCGTTAACCGGAGACTCATAATAGGCGTAGCCATTCACATACGGAACCATCCACAAAGGACGATCGGATTGCGCCGAATTGATTCCATGGCCGAGCACCCAGTCCCAATCCGCGGGTTCGGCACCGGGGTAAGGATCTTCATGAGCACGGCCCGGCATTGTGTTGACGAAAAAACGTGATCCCCCCTGACGGATGGCTGATACATTCGCAGCGTCGAAGATAGGGTGTCCGGCATTATCATAATTAACCTGTAGCAATCCCGGTCTGTTGGGCTCGAATACCGCAAGCTCGTCCATGATCGTTTCCATCGAGGGGCTTGTTGTTCCGTAACAGGTGATCTTGAAGGCAATATGGATCGTGGAAAGGTCGGTTATGCCCGCACCGGCAAAGCGGTCAATCACCTCTTGCGCCGTGCCGGTAGAACGAAACATCCCTTCCAAAACCGTATCGGTCCTCTTCAGTACCGCCATCGTCGCTGCAATAACCGTCGAGCTGTCCTGTTTGTCGAGATAGAACATGCACTGGTTTTTCATCAATAGCACAGCCTCTTCCAGCGTCGGCACTTGCTCGTTCGCTGTTCCTTCCAGCGTAAGCGATTTAATCTGGGCGAGCGTCAAGCTGGAAACCGAACCGCTCCCATCCGTTGTACGATCCACCGTAGAGTCATGCATGAGTATCGGAACCCCATCTTGGGTGAGCCACACATCGATCTCCAGGACATCCACTCCATGATCGATACAACTCTGAATCCCAGACAGGGAATTTTCCGGATAGTTCCTCCAGTCGCCCCGATGGGCCACCACCATGAATTCGTCGCTATCGGAATCGATAAACTTGTAGTAGGCATCCGAAAGTCCGAAACATACGGACTGAAGGCCAATGATCCCTATAATAGCCAAATAAACCCGGTTATGAAATTGCCTGCCCATCATATTCTCCATTCCCATTCCAACGCTTCCCGAAAAGTGCGCCGTCCCTGATTCCTGCTGAAAAACTAATCGCCGCATCATTAGTGTCTCAACATTAGTCCCTCAGGGACAACTGGTTACAACTGCCGCCACCGTTGCTTTAGTATTCTGTGTTCGAAAACTCCTGTAAAAGCGGCACTTTCTCACAAACGCTCACGCCCAAAATCTGTAGTGTTTAGTAGAGCGTCCCTCAGTGAGTGCCACAGTCTGGCTGGTCTCTGTTAGAGGGTATTCCAAATTCGTTAAACAGCATCCACACGATGGCAGACCTGCTCTTCAGAACCGGAAGCCGCTGTTGCTTGACCTATGCGCATGTTCCAAGCAAATACGGCTCCGTGGATAGTGCTGAACGTCTGAGTGCAAGAACCAACCATGCAGGCATGGCCTTTGTTTATACACGCAATAGAATATTTCCCATTATTCTCACGGAAGCCAGCTTCACCTCCACAGAAAGGACAGGCTAATAAAGCAATCAAAGGTGCCAATTCGGGCGCGGTTTCTTTAAATGCATCTAGCATCCTGCTTCCCTTACAGGTGAAATGAAATAGATTGCGCTCATTTCCCTTCCTCCTTTTCCAAAACCCAATTCAAGTCGTCAAGAGTTTATATTGGTTGCAACAAATTCATTTTAAATACGTTACATCATTACTCCACTCAAACGTTGGGAAAGCAGTGTCGCCGCGTAAAAACAGGAGTACCTAGTGGATGGATAGCCACTAAGCACTCCATAAGATTTCTTTAGAAAAAACCTTTACAGCTTACATCATCAAACGACGGCGGATGAACAGAAGCGCTCCACCAACCGCAGCAACCATGCCCAGCGTGGCTGGTTCAGGAATGGCGTATGTGGTGGCCAGTTCCGCATTAACCGCATCAATCTCAGCATCGGTCATGGCGGTGTCATAGATCCGAACCTCGGCAATGTAGCAGTTGGCGTTGTTCACGCCGTTGGGACCTTCTGTGGTCCTGCCATAATAGGCTCCCAGATTCACTGCGCTGACATCCAGGCAGTTAGCCGTTGCACCGTGGGTGCCGGAAAGAACCTGTGTTCCGTCCACAAGCATTTTCACC
>DAOVNC010000099.1 GCA_030630445.1 Kiritimatiellales bacterium
GGATTTGCCCGCAGCTTTTGAATGGCGATTTCTATCATTTCAGGATCGGGTTTCCGATGCGTCACCTCATCGGCCGTTGTAATCGAGTCGAAAAACCCCGCCAGATCCGCCTCCTCAAGAGCTGGGCCAACAAAGCTTGCAGGCGAGTTGGTGGCCAGTCCCATCGGCTTGATGCCCTTCCATTTTTCCAGAAACTCGCGCGCGCCTTCGAACAGATCGGTTTGGAAAATCTCCTCCATCCGCTGCCGTTTATGCTCCAGCACCCTTTCCGGCTCGAGGCGCAAACCGTGGCGATCGTTCAACACCCGCGAAAAAGGAATACTGTGGTTGGCGAAAAACTCATGGTGCTCGTCCGGGGTCAACCGGTATCCGCTCTGCCCCAGCACGGCATAGGCAAAAGCCTGCGCGTGGTACTTCCCCGAATCAATCAGCGTGCCGTCCAGATCCAGAATAAATGCGTCGAAGGCTTCCAGCTTCATCATTACCACACCAACTTCAGGCCATAGGATTTGTATTCCTTGAATTTCCTATCCGCAGACACCAAGGAGAAACCGCCGGAAACAGCCTGATGGATCAGCATCCGATCAAACGGGTCAGGATGCAACGCGGGAACATGTCCGTATTCAGCGACCAACCTCGAGTTCAAATCCAAAAGATTGAATCCCACCTCATCGGTCGCGTATGTCACGAGATCCGCTGGCGCAACGCCCTTCAAGTCAAGTTTTCCAAGTGCGTGCTTAATCGCGATTTCCCACAGGGAAACCGCGCTGACATAAACCTTGTTCTCGGACTCAACCAAATGAAACCGCGCTGTCGGACTCAACTTGGAGGTATCCATGATCGCCCAGATGAGTACGTGCGTGTCGAGCAGCAGGTTCATGAACCAATAAACTCCTCATCCGTCATATCGAAATCATCATGAAATTTGTAAGTCGCGATTCCCTCAAGCACACCAAGCTTAACGGGTTTCTTCTGGTACTTCTCATACGGAACCAACACCGCGACCTTTTCCTTTTTGCGCCCATAGCAAACCACGAATTCCTCTCCGTGCCGCACCTCGTCGAGCACTTCCGAAAAATGGGTTTTAAATTCACCAACAGCCACTGCTTTCATGCCAACCTCCAAACAAACACTAACACCGCCCCGCAACTTATCAAGCTTGACAAGTTATGCGCCGCACAACGTCAGGATCACGGCCTTCTGGGCGTGGAGGCGGTTTTCGGCCTCGTCGAAGACAATCGACTGCGGGCCGTCGATCACCTCGCCCGTCTGCTCGCAATCACGGTTGGCAGGCAGGCAATTCATGAAGATGGCATCGGGCTTTGCATGGGCCATCAGCTCTGCATTGACCTGGTACGGCATGAACTTGGCAATCCGCGCCGCTTCCTGATCCTTCGCAATATGGTAGCTCATCCATGAATCGGTATAGACTACATCGGCATCCTTGATCGCCTCAACCGGATCATTAACAACAAAAACCGATCCGCCGGATTCGGTGGCAAAACCTTCGCAATCGGCCACGACATCCGCTCGAGGTGAATAATCGCTACCGGCGGGCGAACCCACGCAAACCTGCATCCCCATCTTGGTTCCACCATACATCAGCGAATGCGTCACGTTGTTGAAGCCGTCGCCGAGATAGGCCAGCTTCAGTTCGGCCAGCTTGCCCTTTTTTTCCTCGATGGCTTGGAGATCGGCCAGGATCTGGCACGGGTGGCTGTCGTCGGTCAGTGCATTGATCACCGGAACCGTGGCATAGTCCGCCATCTCCAAAAGGTCGTCATGCTTAAAAAGCCGTGCCATGATTACATCCACAAACCGCGAGGCCGCTTTAACGGAATCGCTGATCGTTTCCTTCCCGCTACCCATGGGCGAGTTTCCGGTGTGGTAGTAGATCGCATGCCCGCCCATCTGCGTCATGCCCGCCTCGAACGAAAGGCGCGTGCGCAGGCTTGGCTTTTCAAAGATCATGAGCAACGTCTTGCGGCGCATCGCATCGCTGTATTTTTCCGGGTTAGCCTTCACATTCTTGGCCAAATCCAGCACCGCCCGGATCTTTTCCGGACTCCATTCCTTTAGTGAAATCAAATGTTCCATGTTCTACCTCGTGATACGTGAAACGTGAGGCGTGAAAAATCACGGCTCAATCGTCACTCGTCAATTATTTGTCATAGTCCGCATAGTATTCGTTCACCTCATCCTGCCGGTCAAAGGTGGTCAGGATCAATGCGGCGCGCGCCCACATGCCGTTGCGCATCTGCCGCCAATACATGGCGCGCGGATCGTTGTCGATATCCGTGCTGATCTCCTTGCGGCGCGGCAGCGGATGCATGATGACCGCCGTTTCCTTCAAAACATCCAAGTGTTCTTCGTTGATGCAGAATGAGGCCGTATCGATCGTCGTGCTTTCGCCTTCGACATCCCACTCGTCTTGGATGCGCGTCATGTAGAGGGCATCGGACTTCGGCATGACGGCGGCGAAATCCTGCGTGACTTCATACTCCATGCCCGCCGCATCCAGCAGCTCCAGAACATCTGCGCCAATCTGCAGTTGCTCCGGCGCAACAAAATAAACCTTCACATCGGTGTAGAGCGTCAACAGCCAGGCCAGCGAGCGCACCGTGCGCCCGCGCGCCAAATCGCCGACGAACGCCACGCTTTTGCCGTCGATCCCTCCGATCTTTTCAAAACTTCGCTCCAGCGTGTAGATATCCAGCAGTGCCTGCGTCGGATGCTGGTCCGCGCCCGAACCTGCATTCAAAACAGGAATCGGCCGGTTTGTGTTGGAAAGCATCCATGCCACGCGCTCGGCAAAGCCGCCGACCGGGTGACGCATGATGATCATGTCCGCATAGGAACTGAACGTCCGAATCGTATCCTCCGGCGACTCGCCCTTCACTTCGCTCGACGTCTTGCTGTCGCGCA
Organism: Kiritimatiellales bacterium; assembly: GCA_030630445.1. GTDB lineage: Bacteria > Verrucomicrobiota > Kiritimatiellia > Kiritimatiellales > Pontiellaceae > Pontiella. The sequence goes on from DAOVNC010000099.1 coordinate 2,926, forward strand.
CATCGATCGTGGATAGGCCCAGAAGCTTGCAGGCCGAACTGAACGAAAGGTAGGTGCGCGAAGACGGCTGCGCGAAATAGAGCATCGCCCGGTGGTCGGAAAGCAGCGTGCGCAGGAAATTCGACCCCTCGCGCCGCTTCGAGATGCGCCGGATCTTTGTCGCCAATGCGCAGAGCTCCTCCAGCTGTGCCCGCGAAAACTGCTGCGCAATCAGCGTATGGCACGGCGGTGCCTGAAAATATTCGCCCTTCTCCGCCAACGGCAGTTCCTTGAAATCCTGCCACGAAATCCCGCTCAGTTTTTTTTCATTCCCCATGTACGCACCTCCTTTTTCAACGTTCGTGAGATAATACCGATCTGTTCTCTAAAGTCCAGTACGGCAATCATTCTGTCCATAATTATTCTGTCAAAACCACACCCGACCACTACACTTCCGGTCATGCCAGTTGGTTTCGAAAAAGAGAGCATCCCCCGTGTAGGCGAGGCGGTGCTTAAAGGTATTGCAGCCGGAAATGCTCGGGTGGTCGAGGCGCCCATCAGCGCGCAGGCCCTGCTCTGCCTCGATATTTCCCATACATTGGAACCCCATATTCTTTGGATCGCCGCCGATGTGCGCGAAATGGAAAAGCTGCACGAGTCGCTGCTCACTCTTGTGGAGCAGACTTTCCAGCCTGCTATTCCGCAGAAGGGCAGGCTAGAAAGCCTGCCCCACATCCACCTATTCCAAACTCTGGAAAGAGATCCCGCCATATTTGGAGAACACCTGCGGATCGTCCAGCACCTGGCTACCGATGAAGCCTTCATTATCGTCACCTGCCCGCAGGCATTGGAAGCCGAAGTTCCAAAGGCTGGAAAAGCGGGGCAGGCGGTACGAACGCTGAATACCGGCGAAGGGCACAACCTCGAAGAACTAACCGAGTGGATGTCCGAGGCGGGCTATGAATTTGGAGTGGAAGTCTATTCGCAAGGAGAGGCCGCTTTGCGCGGCGGAATCCTCGATTGCTGGCCACCGGGTTCCCCGCGCCCCGTCCGCATCGAATTCTTCGGCAACGAAATCGACTCAATCCGCTACTTCGACGATCAGACGCAATGCTCCATTGAAAAGACCGCCTCCGTCAAACTTCCTCAGCTCGACTTTGGTTTTGCGGGCGACGACACCTGCCTGCTCACCGACCTGCTCCCCGCAAATACGCTCATCGTTAATCCCGGCTTCGAGATGGCGGAGTCTCAAATCCTGGAAACAGGATTCGACCATTTTGATACGGGGCTCTTCGCCGTCTCTTTCGGCACCGACCCAAAGGAGGCCGAGCTGGCGCGACGGCGGTTTGTCGAACAGCGCTGCGCGGACACATCCGTGGGTTGGGAAATCCATTTCTTTTTTGAAACCGCCGGAACGCTCGCACGGTTCAAGGACCTCTATGGGGAACTCGGCGGCTTCCCGGCGATGGAACTCCATCGCGGCGTGCTGCACGACAGCGCCAGCGACCACGACCGGAAAATCCTGATTGTAACCGAGAGCGATTTCTACGCCTACCACATCAACCGCAGCGCGCATGCCCGCACCGCAAAACGTTTCCAAAAGCCGGAGCGCATTTCCGAAGTGGCCGACATCCAACCAGGCGATTTTGTGGTACATGTCGAACACGGTGTCGGAAAATACCTTGGGATTGTCGAAACCTCCTTTAACGGCCGCAACCAGGAAGTGCTGGCCATCGAATATGCCAAGGGCGAAAAGGTCTACCTGCCCGTCACGCAGGCGCATCTGCTCACACGCTACAAGGGCATGGGAAAACATATCCCGAAGCCGCATACGCTCGGCGGGCGCAAGTGGCGAAACGACAAGGCCAACGTGCAGGGAGCCGTACACGATCTCGCCGCCAAGCTACTGCAAACCCAGGCCGAGCGGCAGGCGAAGCGCGGCTACAAATTCTCCAAGGACACCGCCATGCAGGCCGAGTTCGAGGCCGCCTTCCCCTACACCGAAACCCCCGACCAGCTTACCGCCACCGCCGAACTCAAGCGCGACATGGAAAAGACGCGCCCAATGGATCGCCTGCTCTGCGGCGACGTTGGGTTCGGCAAAACCGAGGTGGCGATGCGCGCCGCGTTCAAGGCCATAATGGATGGAAAGCAGGTCGCCGTACTCGTCCCCACCACCGTACTGGCGCAGCAGCACTACGAAACCTTTATCGAACGCCTGGCCGCCTTCCCCGTCCGGATCGATATGGTCAGCCGCTTCCGCACCCGCGCCCAGCAAAACAAAACGCTTTCCCGCACCTTGGAAGGTGAAGTCGACATCTTGATCGGCACGCATCGCCTGCTTTCCAAGGATGTCGGCTTCAAGAATCTTGGACTGGTTATCATCGATGAAGAGCAGCGATTCGGCGTGGAAGCCAAGGAGAGCCTGAAGGAATTGCGAAAGCAGGTCGACATCATCACCATGTCGGCCACGCCGATTCCGCGCACGCTCTACATGGGCATGACCGGCGTGCGCGACCTCAGCACCATCAAGACCGCGCCGCAGGAACGACAGCCCGTTGACACGGTCGTCGTGCCCTACGACGAGGAAACCATCGCCGAAGCCATCCGTATGGAGCTGCACAGGGAAGGACAGGTTTTCTATCTGCACAACCGCGTCAAAACCATCCATCTCGTCGACAACAAACTGCGCGCGCTCGTACCGGAAGCCCGCATCGCAGTCGCTCACGGGCAAATGGCGGAAAAGGAACTATCCGAAATCATGCACGCCTTTGTGCAGGGGCGGTTCGACGTCCTGCTCTGCACCACCATCATTGAAAGCGGCGTCGACATCCCCAACTGCAATACCATGATCATCGAAAATGCCGAACGCTTCGGCCTCTCCGATCTATACCAGCTGCGCGGCCGCGTCGGACGTTCCAACCGCAAGGCCTTCGCCTACATGATGCTCTCGCCCGGCGGCAACATGATCGATGCCGCGCGCGACCGCATGAACGCCATCAAACGCTATACCGGACTTGGCTCCGGCTTCCGTCTCGCCATCCGCGACCTTGAACTGCGCGGCGCGGGCAACATGCTCGGCGCCAAGCAGAGCGGCCATATTTCCGCCGTCGGGTTCGACCTCTATTGCCAACTGCTCAAGCGCACCATTGCCATCATGAAAGGAAAGCGTCCCCCGCCGCTCATGGACGTAGTCGTCAAGCTCGACTTCCTCGATCTCTCCCCCCATGCCGGAAAAAGCGGAAACGGCGCCTACATTCCCTATGGCTACATCGAGGACGAAAACCTGCGGTTGCGGCTCTACCAGCGCATCTCCGCCCTCGCCACCAAACAGGAAATCACCCAAATAAAGCGCGAGATCAAGGATCGCTTCGGCAAGCTTCCCTCCGAAGTGCAGCGCCTCATGCTCATCGCCGAACTGCGGATCGTCGCGGCGGACAAGGTAATCAAGTCCGTCATCGTCCGGAACCGGCAGGTCATGCTGGCGAAAGACAAAGGCTACCTCACCGACAACGGCCGCCATCCATTTCTCGGCGAAGCAAAGGCAACACCGATGCTTAAAGAGCTGATTGGAATCATTCTGGAGTGAAACCATTCTGGAGTGCGGTGGCAACTGAAAGGCGACACCGCTTTTGCAGAGGAACAGCCGGTGGCAAGGCGTGCGGTGCGACCGAAAAGCGGTGTCGCGCTACGCTTGCCGCCGCACTCCAGAATATTTTTTTTCAAGCATTTCGTGGGCGTGTTGGAGGGCGACCTCCGTGCCACCACCGAGCATGCGTGCGATTTCACCGGGGCGGGAGTCGGTGTCGAGCAAGCGCACTTCGGTGTAGGTCCGGCCATCCTGAACACTTTTGGAAACGGCGAGATGGGTGGTGCCGCAGGCGGCCACCTGCGGCAGATGCGTAATGCAGATAAGCTGGTGGCACTCCGCCACCTGGGCAAGCTTGCGCCCGACCGCCCCACCGATTTCGCCGCCAACATTGGCGTCGATTTCGTCGAACACCAGCACGGGGATCTGGTCGTGCCGCGCGAGGACGGCCTTGGTGGCGAGCATGACGCGGGAGATCTCGCCGCTAGAGGCAATCATCCGCAACGGACGCATGTCCTCGCCGGCGTTCGGCGCAAAGCCAAATTCAACCTGATCGATCCCGGACGGCCCGGGTTCGCAAGGGGTGAGTTGAACATCGAAGAAGCCATGCTCAAAACCGATATCGACGAGTTCTTTTGTAATGCATCCAGAAAGGTTGTCCGCCACGTTTTCGCGCTTGCTGCGCAGATCAAATCCGGCCTTTTCCACAGACTGGAAAACGACCTCAAGGCCGGCCCGCAGTTCCGCATGTCGTTTATCGCGCCCGCGCAACTCCTGAAGCTGCTGCTTCCAGGTGTCGCAATTCCGGAGCACTTCCTCAACGGTTGCCCCATACTTGCGCTTGAGGGTTTGGTAGGTCGTCAGGCGGTCGTCAAGCCATTGCATGCGTTCGGGACTGGCGTCGATCCCGGCGGCGGAGGTTTCGATGGAGCGCACGACCTCTTGCACTTGCATGACTGTGCTTTCGATTTCGTCGTGCCACTCGTTTGCCTCAGGCATGAGCTTGACGAGTTGGTTCAAGCATTGCTGCGCACTGGCGAGAGCATCGAACGCGCATCCCTCGCCTTCGGAGAGGGCGTTGACCGCGCCGTTGGCCAGTTCGATGACCTGCTGCGAATTGGCAATGGCGCTGTGCTCTTCTTCAACCTGCTCGTCTTCCTCGGTAGAGAGCTTGGCGGTTTCGATTTCGTTTACACGGTAGTCCAGGAATTCAATCTGACGTTCAAGGTCCTCCTCGTTGTCGGAGTTGAGCGCATCGATTTGCTTCTGGACTTCGCGGAGTTTGCGATATTCGGAAAGGTAGGCGGTCTTGGTTTCCCCCACTTGCCCAAAGGCATCGAGGATTTCGAGCTGGGTGGCGGTGTCTAGTAGCGACTGATGGTCGTATGGGCCGTGCATATCGACCAGCACGTTTCCGAGCCGCTTGAGCACCTGTAGCGTGACCGGCTCGTCGTTCACCATGGTCTTGTTCGACGACTCGGTTATCACACGGCGGATAATCAGCAACCCACCGTCGCAGGCGTCCAGTCCAATATCGGAAAGAATGGCGTCGATATGGATTGTATCTTCCAATCCGAATTCGGCATAGACCGAGCAGGACGATTCGCCAGAGCGAATCATCGACTTGTCCGCCCGCTCCCCAAGCAGCAGCCGGAGCGCCCCGATAAGCAGCGACTTTCCCGCGCCGGTTTCGCCGGTAATCACATTCAATCCACCGTTGAAGCCCACCTGGACATCATCAACAAGCGCGAGGTTCTTTATTTTCAGATTCCTGAGCATATCTGTTCGCAGTATTCAATGAAGGCGGGTGGTCGGCAAGTCTGGAGATGCGTGTGATCCCGATTATTCGGGATCCGCAACGTCTAGTACAGCCTGTCGCTGTTCCTCGCGGCGCTTCTCCTCGAACCCGTTTAGGAAGATGACAAGAACTCTCAGAAAGAGGAGGATGAAAATTGGGCCGCCGATGAAGTAGAAGGCCGATGGCAGGTCGAAGGCGGGGTGCGACGCGGCGGAGCGAACATTGGGACGCGCCTGCCTTTTTAGCGCATCAATGGATGGTAAATAGTCGTCGGCCGAAACCCCGTAAACCGCAGTCACCGTTGGCTGCTCCGTTTTTGCGCCCGCTACCGGTTCCATGGACAACAGGGCAATCTTGTTCGACTCTTGCGCCAGCACGAGCACTGCACCACAAAGAACGAATAGCCCAATGGCCAATATGCGTAGTTTACTTCCCATTGCTCCCCGAAAACCAATAGTTATGCCAAATCCAAGCATTCCCCCCACTTGATTGAGTGGAACCTACCACAATCAAATGATAGAAAAATTTAAAAATTCTCTTTTCAGAGTAAAATTATCCTATTTATATGGATTTACCGTACCTGCATGCTCCCCATATATGTCATCTCATCTGCGTATAGGCCGAATTTACAGAAGGTGGTTTTTCTACCGAAAAAACGATTCAAAGGCTCTGTTTTCCATCTGAAACCGTATTAATTATTGCCTAGCCATACCTGATCCGGCATAAATGGACATCTTGTTAAAACGAAGGCTAGACGACTATGAAACCAATTTATGCAGGCACCCACCCAGTCCGCGGTCGCGGACGAGGAAAGGTGATTTTCATCATTATCATCATTCTCCAAGTGCTACTTGTGGGATACCTCTATGTCAAATTCTGGAAACCCAGGGCCGACAAGCCTGAAGTCAGCCACTCCCCGACGGTTTCCGACCCGCAAGAACTGTCCCCCGCTCCAGCGCCTACGGCCCTGGTTCCAGCAACCCCTTCACCGGAAACCACGGCGCTCATTTCCGATGCCCGCGCGGCGATTGATGCCGGGCAATTGACCGCCGCCCAAGTCACCTTGAGCAAAGCGGTTTCGATGAATCCCGACCCTGAAGCCGTCCAGTTGCTTGGCGAGCTCAACATGCGATTACTCAAATCGGCGCTCATGATGCCCGGCAAGGAATACTATGTCATCCAATCCGGCGACTACCTCCAGAAGATCGCCAAGAAATACAACACGACCGTTGCCCTGCTGAAAACCA
>DAOVNC010000307.1 GCA_030630445.1 Kiritimatiellales bacterium
AATGATAATGTGCCTGAGGGGATTGCTGCCGGCGATGCCTTGGAGAATTTGACGTGGGCGCCGGATTTCACGGTGCGCAATTCCGTATTTGGCAGTTGCCGGGCAAGGGGATTATTGGTTTCGACGCCCGGCAAGGTGGTGATCGAAAACAATGACTTCATTTCCAGCGGCGCCGCAATTCTGATTGCGGGCGATGCCAATGGCTGGTACGAATCCGGAGCAGTCAAGGATGTGGTCATTCGCGGCAATCGGTTCCATCCGAGCTGCCTGACGAGCTGGTACCAGTTTGGCCAAGGGGTGATCAGCATCTACCCGATCATTCCGGCATTTAACCCGGAAACGCCCTTCCATCGCAATATACGCATCGAAGGCAATCGCTTTGATGTGTTTGATTATTCGGTTTTGTATGCGCTGAGCGTCGATGGGTTGACGTTCAACGGCAATACGATTGAACACAACACCGAGTATGAGCCCTGGCAGGGTCGCAAGGCGATGCTGACCTTCGAGGGGTGTAAAAATGTGGAAGTGAAGAACAACAAGATTGCCGACGATGTGCTGGGAAAGAATATTTCCATCGTGAAAATGGATGCTGGCGAAGTTGTGGTTGGCAGCGGACAGGGGATTGTGGAATAGGCGGGAACCCGTCCGGGATCAATAATTCATAGGAAACACAAGATAAACAGGAGTAGCATCATGCCCATGAAAAGCCTTTCCAGCCTATCGCGAGTCGCAACGCCCGCAATCTTTGCCGCACTTCTTTCAACCCCCCTTCTTTTCCCGTCCGGCGGTGTGGCGGCGGGCACCGGGCGACCCGATTGGCTGCTGGATAATGCATCCTACAAAGCCGGCGTCCATCGCGCAAAAGGGAACGATGAGATTGTCCTTTCCAATGGCCTGATTTCCCGCACCTTCCGCTTGGCGCCGAATGCGGCGACGGTTGGGTTTGATAATTTGATCACCGGCCAGAGCCTCATTCGCGGAGTCAAGCCGGAGGCGTTGGTCACGATCGATGGCGTCACCTACGAGGTTGGCGGATTGAAGGGCCAGCCCAACTATGCCTTTCTTCGCCCGGAGTGGGTCGATCAGCTTAAGGCCAGTCCCAATGCGATGCAATTTGCAGGGGTTGAAGTCGGCAAACCCAAAGAACGCATGGCATGGAACCGCGTTCGCCATCATGCACCCGGACTGGAGTGGCCGCCCAAAGGGGTTTATCTTCGGATGGAGTATAAGATGCCCGACCCCGTGGTCGGTGGTCCGGGTTCTTTCGCCGTTGCCAGCCCGCTTGGCCGGGCAAACCTGATTGCCGACGATTTTAAAAAGCTCGACGGCGTCTGGAAGGTTCATACCTCAACATCCCATGAGCGCAGTTCCTTTATCAATGAGGGCAAAACCGGCGAGATCTATACCCCCGCCAACACCGCGGTATTTGCCCAGCGCGATTTGCCGGCAGACACCCGGCTTGTCGAGGTCGAGATCGATGCAGGCACCGATACCAGCGCGAGCTGGGGCCCCGGCATTGTACTGGTCTGGAACAGTCGCGTCATAAAGTTCTATCTGCGACCCGGCGGCAACGCCCACGACAACGGCATTGCAATGTTCGGCTTGTTTGACGGGCACCGCGAAAAAGCCCCGGTCGGTGGCGCGAAAAAGGTGGATCTAAGCAAGTCATGGACCCTGCGTCTGCGCATGGAGGGTGATAGCGTCTACGCCGAGGCCAAGCCGAAAGACGGGCTCTGGAAAACCTATGAAAAGATAGCCCTTGCCCCGGACGCCGGAGCCCCCAATGCCGTTCGCATAGGAAAGACCAGCAAAACCGGCGGTGCCGACGACTTTGGCGAACCCGGCGAAATGGTGCGGCTGAACATCATGCGATTTGCCGCCTATGGCCCGATCAACGAGAAGGTCCTGGCCGGAAAAGGCGCTGCCAACGCCAAGGCAAACGACATCCGGGTCTCGGTCCATTATGAGTTGTACGACGGCCTGCCCGTCCTGAGCAAGTGGATCACCGTCCACAACAACACCGACCGCACCATTAAGCTCAACCGCTTTACCAGCGAAACCCTTGCCGCCGTCGAATATGGCTCCGCCGTCGAGGATCGTGGAGTTGGGTTCTCCCCGCCCAACATCCATGTCGAGACCGACTACGCCTTCAGCGGAATGACCGCCGCCAACACGGCCAGACACTCCGTCCACTGGGTTTCCGACCCGCAATACAAGTCGCAGGTCAACTGGCTCCGGCAAAATCCCTGCCTGCTTGAGGTCCGCCCGACGGTCGGCCCCGACGCTTCCATTGCCCCGGCCGACACCTTTGAATCCTTCCACGCCTTCGTCCTTCCCTTCGATAGCTATGATCGCGATCGCAACGGCCTCGCCCTGCGGCGCATGTACCGCATCATCGCACCCTGGGTAACCGAAAATCCCCTCATGATGCACGTCCGCTGGTCCGACTGGAAATCCGTCAAGAATGCCATCGACCAGTGCGCCGAGGTTGGCTTCGAAATGGTTATCCTAACCTTCGGCAGCGGGTTCAACATTGAGAATGAAAGCGAAGACTACCTCGCCCAGATGAAAAAATATTCTGACTATGCCGCGAGCAAGGGCATCGAGATCGGTGGCTATTCGCTGCTCGCCTCGCGCCGTGTCGGCGGCGGCAACGACGTCGTCATGCCCGCCGGGCAATCGCCCACCTTCGGGAATAGCCCCTGCATCGGCAGCAAATGGGGGCAGGACTATTTCCGCAAACTCTATCAGTTCTACGAGAAGACCGGCTTCATGCTCCTGGAGCACGACGGCTCCTATCCCGGAGACGTTTGCACCTCGACCGCCCACCCCGGCCATGACGGCTACGGCGACTCCCGGTGGACGCAGTGGAGGGTCGTCAGCGATTTTTATAAATGGTGCCGTGGCCGGGGCATCTATCTGAACATTCCCGACTACTACTATCTGGCCGGTTCCAACAAATGCGGCATGGGCTACCGCGAGGTCAACTGGTCGCTGCCAAGAGCCCAGCAGGTGATCCATACCCGCCAGAACATCTTCGACGGCGCCTGGCAGAAGACCCCGAGCATGGGGTGGATGTTTGTGCCGCTGACGCAGTATCAAGGCGGTGGTGCCGCCGCCACCATCGAGCCATTGAACGAGCACCTCGACCACTACAAACGAATGATCGCCAGCAACCTCGGTGCCGGTGTCCAGGCCTGCTACCGTGGTCCGCGCCTGTACGACACCGACGAAACCAAGGCCATGGTGAAAGCCCAGGTGGACTGGTTCAAGGCCCATCGCGAAGTCCTTGAAGGCGACCTCATACACCTTCGCCGCGCCGACGGGCGCGACATCGATTATTGGCTGAACGTCAATCCGGGGGGAAAAGAGAAAGGCCTGCTGATGGTCTACAATCCGCTTGACCATGCAGTGTGTAAAACGATCAATATCCCGCTATATTACACAGGCCTCATAGACAAGGCCCGCATTCATCAGGAAGACGGTGCGGGAAAAGAATATACCCTGCGCAGGGATTATTCGATTGATTTGGAAGTGACTGTTCCTGAAAAGGGGTTTACGTGGTTTGTTATCGAATAGGGGAACCGTATTTTGCCAGGAAACCTGAAACGATATAATGAAAGGAATACCAATGAAACTAAGATGGCTCGCATGTTTTTCGCTCATCCTCGCCCCCTTGCTGCCTGTGGCGGCGGAGGGTTTGTCCCTCGTCCCCCTTCCCCGGCAGGTGGAGCAACAGGCGGGGGCGGACTTTACGCTCAATAGCGAAACCAGTATCACCTACCAAGGGGAAGGTGCCCGGAAATCCGCCGAGCTGCTGGCATCGGCTCTCCGGCCAGTGACAGGGCTGTCCCTTAAAATCAGCAAAGCCAGCACTGTCGGGGACAATACGATTTTTCTCCGGTTGCGCAGCGGTCAGGATCAACTTGGCGAAGAGGGCTATGCGCTGCAATCCTCTGCCAAGGGGGTGCAAATTGTGGCGCCAAAGCCGGCCGGGCTTTTCTATGGAACCCAGACCCTCCTGCAGCTTCTGCCCGCCGAGGTTTTCCAGACCGAAAAGGCAGCCCCCTCCTTGTGGAGCCTCCCGTCCGTCACCATTAGCGACCAGCCGGAGTTTCCATGGAGGGGCATGATGCTGGATGTTTCCCGCTACTTTTTCACCAAGGAATACGTGCTGCGCTACCTGGACATGATGGCGATGCATAAAATGAACACCCTCCACTGGCATCTGATCGACGACTGCGGCTGGCGCATTGAAATCAAGAAGTATCCCAAGCTTACCGAGATCGGAGGATTCCGCGGCAAGGGCGAGCTGCGCTATGGCGGATTCTATACCCAGGACGATATCCGCGAGATGGTCCAGTATGCCGCCGACCGGAACATCACTATTGTTCCGGAGATCGAG
>DAOVNC010000080.1 GCA_030630445.1 Kiritimatiellales bacterium
GATCAATATCGGATTCCAGATCCATATTTTTTTTCACACCTATAAATCTACCCGATGAATCACGGGCAATATTCTTCTCAGAAGGAGAGTCTGTTGAATTATATTTATCTGTCATAGAATACTTCCATACATAGGATTAGGTGACGTGAGCTTAATGCCTGCATCACTTTGAATTCTCGACATACTCAACAATCTTTTTCTCGTGTCTTTGCCATGCGGCTGCGAGTAGTGCAACACGAACATCTTCGTCAGGCGTATCCTCTAGAACCTGTAGCAACATGGATGCCCGTTCTGTGTATTCATCAAACGGCAATTCAATTATGTATTCGATTAACTCCAGTCTATCTTTTTCACTGGCAAGTTTTTGACGGAATTCTGCAACCGTCATGTGAATAGGGGTTCCCGGAAGTTGGTGGAAAGGGATATATGGGGAAAATAGCGCTTTGGCTAAAGCGAATGTTTTCTCATCCTCTGACGGAAAGAAATCAACTAGGCGGAGAATCTCGACTGCGAAGTCTTTAGCTGTTTGAGATTTAAAGAAGGCCATTTTTAAATGACCATTGACCATATCGTTTTGGATTTTAGTCAATTGATCCCAAATATCATCTGCAAGTCCAATATTTGGTAATGATTTTGGAACCTTTGGCACGCTATTCCGTTCAACAAGAGCGATGGCAAGTAGGTCGCATTTTTGTGATGGATTTTCTACTTCACTTAAGACCTTTAGTATTGCTTGGGAAACGACTGATTTATCATCAGTTTGCGACCCTAGAATGCTACGGATTGTATTTTCATCTGGCATGAATTTTCTCCTTTGTTTTTATTTGTGCCAACGTTAATCATGACCCGACTCGGAAATCAAATGTTGACCGGATCGCCGGGCGTTATACCGAGTAGGGTCCATGCTCTGGTTGTGCTTTTTTAATCATTATAATATGTGTGAGCTCCACCGATGAATGGTTCAATTCTATAGGTTTCTAGGTTTATTTCACTGAAACTGATTTGCGCTGAAACAAATCTTTCTTCCTCTGGTTCTAAAGTCGAAAAAACATAATCTTCAACAATAGATACAAGCGTATTGCTGGAGTCATATATATATACTCCGATAACAAGGCTTCTAATTTTAACAGATGCATTATTCCTAACTTTTAAGATCAGGTGTGTATCGTCATTCCATGTGGATATCTGTGAATCCAGTATAGAAATATCTTCTTTATGTTCCGGAGGATTCCAGACCTTTCCAATATCGTTAATTATCCAGCCGATCCCAATGAGGTTGATTATTACTAGAAGGTATAACGCTATCAGTGTGGATAATTTCATGATTTTTCTTTCTCCTAGCACAACGATTAGCATCACTGGCCAGAAAACGCGCAAACGACTTTGCCTGATTTATCAAATTCCGCCGCGTTTTTCTGGTACATGTGGATGCTCTGGTTCGGTGTTTATTGTTTTCCCTCTATTTGTTGAATCCCTCTGTGGGAAGGCTTGAAGGCATCAAGGGATTGTAACAAGGGAAGGCTTAACTCATTTGGCAACATAAACCAGACTGGATTTCCAAATGTTTTAGGATACCCTTTGTCATCTCCTTCGCCATTCCATCGCATGGCTAATCGGGTGGTTCCATCTTCCCATTTTCCCCATGCGACAGAGAATCCATTGAGGTCATAAATAATTTCTTTAACTTCAAAGTTGCGTGGGTTTACTTCTGTTGGATCTGGCATAATTTCCCCTTTTTATTTCATTTACCGAACGTCCAAGCTCACTTTCGGTGCACATAAATGTTGCCTTCAAAATCGGGCGTTGTTCACCGTAAAGTGGAGCTTATTGTTGTGCAATTATTTTTGGTAAAGAGTAATTGCAACATCTGTTTCATCAAGGGAGAAGGCACCCGGCGTGAATAGACCAATACCCGGGAAAAGGAAAAGAAATGTTCCGACTGCATCAAGTGCACCTGTTGCATTAAAATGGTGTCCTACTGTTCTCTGACTAGGCATGTAACCTTCTTTGTAGGCTTGAATGGATAGGTTGCGATTGCGTTTGACATCGATCTGGACTGGCGAGGTATATCTTTGTCCATTTACTGTCAAGATTGCATCTTCGGGCATGCACGTAATATTAACCATTTGGCTGTGTGGCCTGAAGGCACAGCATCCTGAAAGGGTTAGTAGAGTGGTGGCAAGAGAGAGGTTCATCAGTTTCATTAGTTTTTGTTTCATTTTTCTCCTTATGTTTATCTGTATCAGCACAACGTCTGAGCTAAGGTGCGGGGTAACCGCGTCGCCTTCAGCTCCTTGTTGTGCATTCCTGTTTCTTTACGGCTGCCAGCAGTGCCACTGAGAGTGCTAATACCTTTTTCATAACAGTCCCTTTACGCTCCAAACCATCGCACATCCGCTCATGGCATCGAGAGCTGATAGACACGGCTAGGATGATTGGTCCAACTCGAGTCACCGAAATAAACCGTACTGTTACTCATGCTGTGGGTTTGAACGGGTGTCCAGATGCCGTCGGTCAGGTTCGTGCAGGCTTTCACCATGACCAGTCCGCTTTCAGACTCGGCTATGTTGAAGCCGAATGTTCCGGCCTGTACTCCGAAGATCCCGTCATCAGTTTGGATCAAAGGATTCCAGAGTACGGTTGGACGTCCGGCATAGATTTCACCCCAGCCGATAGTGCCGAGCATGTAGTATACAATGGCTTGATCACAGGAATCGAATACTCCTGCACCTACACTGGGAGCATTACCCTTGAAGTAGATGCCATTCTCAAGTAGGCAGCCCCTGAATGCCAGGTCCCCGATGAAGAGGACACTGTCAGGGATCGTGACGTGCTCCAGGCTACTGCACCATTGGAATGCCCTACTTCCGATGGAAGTGACGCTGGTGCCGATCACGACGTTCGTCAGACCGCTGCAACCTTCGAATGCCGAGTTTCCGATGCCGGTGACGCTATCGGGGATCGTGATGCTCTTCAGGTTGCTGCAATAATAGAATGCATCTTTTCCAATGGAAGTGACGCTCGTGCCGATCATGACGTTCGTCAGACCGCCGCAGTATAAAAAAGTATAGTCTCCAATGGAGGAGGTGACGCTATCGGGGATAGAGATGCTCGTCAGGCTGCTGCAGCCCCAGAAAGCTTCTTGTCCGATGTAGGTGACGTTCGTGCCGATCACGACGTTCGTTAGGCTGCCGTCATGTTTGAATGCCGAGTTTCCGATGGCGGTGACGCTATCGGGGATAGTGATGCTCGTCAGGTCGCTGCAGTCGTCGAATGCTCGGTATTGAATACCAACCACTGGCAAACCGTCTATTGTTGCTGGAATGTCCACCGCACCGCCCAAGCCTGTGTATCCAGTGATCCAGATCTCTCCACTGTAGTCGCTGTAAATGAAGTCACCGAACTGTAATGCCGTCGAGGTGGCTGCAGTTGTCAGCACGGCCACCATTATTAAGTTGAGTACTTTCTTCATTCTGCCCCTTCTTTATTTCCAAGCCCAACGCTCTCCGCGAATGGATTCAGTTTATCCGGTGTCCGTGAGTTGCCAGCTGAGAGGGAAGTGCTTTGCATTCTTCCTGCCCTATAAAAATCTCTCTCAACCGATCTCTCTTTCATTTTATCTATCTGCGCACAACGAAAGAGTTGAGCTTCCATGGCACGAGCCTGAGTAAGCAGGCGAGTGAGCTGGTAGCTCCAACGACTCGTTAGCAGGTCCTATATATATTTTCTCTTTTAATTTTACAAACGTAGCGAATAAAACCCACATCAAAAAACCACCTTGCCGGTGGGCGAACCCTTAAAAGCGCCTTCGGGGAACGTTGCATGATCCCTGGATATGCGACGTGCTCCGCAGGCAAGATTGCCGCTCGGCTTCAGCTAAAGCCGTCAGGCTTGGGAAACGCGTTTCCCCGCCTTCTGGCCGCTGAAGCCGAAGGCTGATTTTAATTTCTTTTCGACCGCCGTCAAGGCGGTTTTTATATAATTTCGATAAATTATATTTTCTTGCTAACGTTAAATATACGACCCTCCTTTTTCCCGGGGATTTAGATATTTTCCCCGTTTGCCTGCGGGTCGCTCCACAGACAGACTGCCGTCGCTGGGCGCACTTTTCAAGGCGGTCGACGACCGGTGCTTATCATGCCTTAAATGTAGGCAATATATCTGATTCGTCCGAAAGGGCAATAGAATAGGGGAGAAAAACAATTTGAACAAATATATAAAAACAAGTATTGCATGTTTGAATACAATACGACAAAAAGGTGGTTGGTGTTTCTTGGGACGACTGCGGGATGAAGACAGGGTGTAAAAGCCCGGTAATACTATGTTATCGGAGTGTCGCTTTTTCCGGGGGAAAAATATTGAAAGGGCTGTAAATGGTCCGGATTTGGGCGGTATTGCCCGGTAATACTTTGTTATCGGAGCGTCGCATAAAATAGTATTGAGGAGGGTTGCGGTGGAATACGTTGATTTGAAAGGGTTTGAGGAGTTTGTTGCCGAGCGTGACCTGGTGCCTGAGGCACATCGGTCGTTTTATATGCATTGGGTTCGGCGGTTTTTGAGGGAGTCGTTTGGTGCGGATGAACTGGCGAACAAGGACAAGGTGGAGTGCTTTGCGGATCAGTTGGCGCGGGATTCTTTGGTGAAGGACTGGCAACTGCGCCAGGCTCTTCAGGCGGTGTCGCTCTATTTGGAGGTGTATTTAAGGGATAGGCATGAGGTGTTGGGCTCTAGGCATGAGGGGGGTGGTGCGGGGAGCAGGCCAGCGGCCTGCGGTACGGGGGAGCGGAAGGTGTCGGGCGGTAGGCATGTGGACGGTGTGGGGAGCAGGCCAGCGGCTCCGAAGTCTCGCGAGTTTCCATCCTGCGACACGGGGGCGCAGGAGGCGGTGGAGGAGATGAGGAAGCTGTTGCGCTTGCGGCATTATGCGTATCGGACGGAGCAAACGTATGAGGGGTGGGTGGAGCGTTATTTGAAGTATGCGGGGAGGCAGGGGCTGGCGTGGGACGATCCGGGGAACGTGCGTGCGTATCTTTCGTATTTAGCGTTGCAGCGGAAGGTGGCTTCGTCGACCCAGAATCAGGCGTTTAGCGCGTTGCTGTTTCTTTTTCGGGATACCTTGAAGATTGACGTTCCGGACATTAATGCGGTGCGGGCGAAGCGGGGGCCGAAGCTGCCTGTGGTGCTTTCGGTGGAGGAGGTGAAGGCCTTGCTTGGCCGGACCGGCGCAACCGCGGGTCTGGCGCTTCGGCTGATCTATGGGGGCGGGCTGCGGATTTCGGAGGCGACGCGGCTGCGGGTGCAGGATCTTGATTTTAAAAACGACCTGCTCTTTGTGCGGAGCGGGAAGGGCGACAAGGATCGGACGACGCTCTTGCCGGAGCGGCTGGTTCCTGAGTTGAAGACCCATCTGGCGGGGGTGCGGGAGTTGCATGAACGCGATCTTGCAAAGGGGTTTGGCGCGGTCTATCTGCCGGGGGCGCTGGCGCATAAGTATCCGAACGCTCCGAGGGAATGGAAATGGCAGTATGTTTTTCCGGCGGCGAAGCTTTCGGTCGATCCGCGCAGCGGCAAGACGCGGCGGCATCATGTGAGCGATAAGGTGCTTCAGTCAGCCATGCGCCAGGCGGTTGTGGCGGCGGATATACATAAGCATGCGACGGTGCATACCTTGCGGCATAGTTTTGCAACGCATCTGTTGTTGGCGGGAACCAATATCCGGGAGGTGCAGGACTTGCTGGGCCACGCGAATGTGGAGACGACGATGATCTATACGCATGTGGTCCGCGAGATGGGCAACAAGCCGCAGAGCCCGCTGGATTTGCTTTGATGAGGAAAAATGCCGGAAACGCTTTGGAGTGCGCAGGAAAGGCGATAGATGCGTAGCCGGGGTCCGTCCAGAATGGCACTATTGCTCCGGCAGTTAAATATTGAGACTAACAGGAATGGTTGATGGCCGCAAAAGAGCGCAAAAAAACCAAAACCAGAACAGGTAATCTCTCTGTGCTTCTTTGCGCTCTTTTGCGGAAAAATTCTCAATATTTATCCGCCGGATCTATAATGCTTCTGCCTGCCTTCTTCCCTGCGGCAATCCGGCCTATTCAGTAAACCTCGCCGTGCGACCCGATATCCACGGGTACGATAGCCTTGTCGGTGATCAAAAAGATTATCGTGATCCTGTAGCTCATATTGATGGATACAGAATGCAGGTCGCTCAATTTGCCCTTCAGCGGGTGCGTTCTTAGCGAGGGATGATGCGGATTGAGCTCAAGCAGGGACAAGGTCTTTTCGTATTGCTTCAACACATCGGGATGTTTTTTCAGAAATTTCCGGGCCCGTTTGTTATACCCCTCAGTATAGATGGTTCTATACTTCATCTGTGATTCGCCGAATGTGATCCACTACGCTTTCGAAAACATATTGTCCTTCAGCCAGATCCCGTTTTGTTTCGAGAAGGGCCGCTTCCAGTTCACACTCCCGGAAATGATTATAGGAGTCCATATCCAGAACCACGTACCGGTTTTTACCTCGTACGGTAATTACAACCTCCGCCTCATCCTTTAAAATAGGATCGAGAAGCGAAACACCCTTCTTTTTTAAATCATTTGCAGTGATTGCAGTCATTATAAAGAGCCTCCTTTTGAATGCCGTCTAGAGTACTCTATATCGTATTCATGTAAATACTAAAAAATGTGCTCTTTAACTGGCGGAGAAGGCTTAGGTCAGCTTTTCCAGACCACCCATGTAGGGCCAGAGGACTTCGGGCAGGTCGATCGATCCGTCGGCATTCTGGTTGTTTTCCATAATGGCGATCACGAGGCGCGGCAGGGCTACGCCGGAGCCGTTGATGGTGTGGACGAAGGTGGCCTTGCCGTCCTCGTTGCGGTAGCGAATGTTGGCGCGGCGCGCCTGGTAGTCGCTGAAGTTGGAGCACGAGGAAACCTCCAGCCACTTGTCCTGCGCGGACGTCCATAGTTCGATGTCGTAGCACTTGGCGGCGCTAAAGCCGAGGTCGCCCGTGCATAGCTCGATCACGCGGTAGTGCAGACCCAGTTTTTGAAGCACCCGCTCGGCATCCAGCGTCAGTTTTTCGTGTTCCTCTGCGGAGGTTTCGGGGGTGGTGAACTTGACCATCTCCACCTTGTCGAACTGGTGGACGCGCTGCAGCCCGCGGGTGTCTTTACCGGCGGAACCGGCCTCGCGACGGAAACAGGGCGTGTAGGCCGTGTGCAGGATCGGCAGTTCCTGGCCAAGAATTTCGTTGCCATACATGTTGGTTATGGGCACCTCGGCGGTCGGGATCGGATAGAGGCCGTCGAGTGGAACGGAATACATGTCCTCCGCAAACTTGGGGAGCTGGCCGGTGCCGGTCATGGCGGTCTCGTTGCACATGAAGGGCGTGGCCAGTTCCGTGTAGCCGTGCTCTTCGGTATGCAAGTCGAGCATGAACTGGATCAGCGCGCGTTCGAGCCTGGCGCCCTTTCCGGTGAACAGCGGGAAGCCGGAGCCGGCGATTTTTGCGCCACGCTCCAGATCGAACAGTTTGAGCGCTTCGCCCAGATCCCAATGCGGCTTTGGTTCAAAATCCAACTCAACCTTTTCCCCCCAAGAGCGGACGACCGGGTTGTCGGTTTCATCCTGGCCGACCGGCGTGGTTTCGGCGGGCAGGTTGGGAATATAAAGCAACGCTTCGCGCAGCTTGGCATCGACCTCGCGGAGTTCTTCGTCCATCGCCGCGATCTTTTCGCCCATCTCGCGCATCTGCGCCTTGATCGCTTCGGGGTCCTTCCCTTCTTTGATCATCAGGCCGATACTCTTTGAAATGGTGTTGCGTTCCGCCTTCAGCTCGTCCACTTCGGAGATGGTGGCGCGGCGGCGGCGGTCGAACGCCAACACAGCATCAATATCCACATCGGCGTTGCGGTTAACCATTGCGGCCTTCACCGTGTCGGCATTTTCACGAACAAATCGAATATCCAGCATAGTCCAAACCTCATTTGGTTATAAAAAAAGAGTCGCTATTATTCCCCCAATCCGAAAAATTTCACGAGTTCAAAATGAAGTGTAATTCGTGATGCGTAATGCGTAACCTCCGTAAAATTACGCATTACGAATTACTCGTTACGTATTACCCAACCCAAGGCAGAAAAATGAATTCCAAACAATGGTTCGAGCGGGCTCGGAAAGTGATTCCCGGCGGCGTGAACAGTCCGGTACGCGCATTCAACGGCGTGGGCGGAACGCCCGTCTATTTCAAGTCCGGCAAGGGCGCAACCGTGCAGACCGAGGACGGCACCGAACTCGTCGACTTCTGCGGCTCGTGGGGTCCGCTCATTCTTGGCCACGCCCGCGAGGAAGTTGTAGAGGCGGTCGCCAAGGCCGCGGCCGATGGACTGAGCTTTGGCGCCAACACCGCAAAAGAGGCCGAATTCGCCGAACTCGTCTGCTCAATGGTGCCCGACATCGAAATGATTCGCCTCGTCAGCTCCGGCACCGAGGCCGTCATGACCGCCATCCGCCTGGCGCGCGGATATACTGGCCGCCGCAAGATTCTTAAATTCGACGGCTGCTACCACGGCCACACCGACTACATGCTCGTCGCCTCCGGTAGCGGCCTGCTTACCGGTGGAATTTCCTCCTCCGCCGGCGTATCGCCCAGCGCCACCGCAGAAGTATTCGTCGCGCCGTACAACGACCTCGCCGCCGTGCAGGAAATCCTAAAGGCGAACGGCGACGAAATCGCCGCCGTCATCGTCGAACCCATTGCCGGCAACATGGGGCTCGTCGAACCCGCCGAAGGATTCCTCGAAGGCCTCCGCGCCGCCACCGCCGAATGCGGAACCCTGCTCATCTTCGACGAAGTCATCAATGGCTTCCGCCTCGGTCCAACCACCTACGGAAATCTCTGCGGCATCGTGCCCGACATCACCACCCTCGGGAAAATCATTGGCGGCGGCATGCCCATCGGAGCCATCGGCGGTAGTACGGAAATCATGTCCACCCTCGCGCCGCTCGGCCCCGTCTACCAAGCCGGCACACTCAGCGGCAACCCCGTTGCCGTCGCCGCCGGAATGAAGACCCTCGAACTGCTGCGCGACGAAAACCCCTATCCAAAAATGGAAGAACTCGGGAAACGCCTGGCCGACGGCGTCGAACGCATCGCGACCGAAAAGGGATTGGATCTGCACTGCGCCCAACGTGGCGGCATGTTTACCCCCTTCTTCCGCAAAGCGCCCGTCCACAACCTCGACGACTCCAAAGCCTGCGACCAGCAAGCGCATGCGCACTACTTCCACCACATGCTCGACGCCGGATTCTACACCCCGCCCAGCGGCTTCGAAGTCGCCTTCGTCTCCGCCGCCCACACCGAAGCCGATATCGATGCGTTTCTCCAAGCATTGGAAAACTGGAACCGCGCCAAGCAAAGCGAGATAATTTTCGGAACGAAAATAGTGACCAACGGGAACGGTTCATGAACACCAATAGACGCGAATACTACCGTTGGTTGAAATTCTACTTCGACTCCCTGCGGACGCTGCCCACAAAACCTGAATCATTAGCGACCCTGTGTTTTCTTCGCCTTGTGGGTGTAGCGCGTGCCTCCCGAAGGGGGCGCGCCCTCTGCAAGCAGAGAGGCCCGCACTACATCTTTGCCCGAGAAGTCGCTAACGATTCAGGTACAAAACAGACCATCACGAATCACGTTTCACGCATCACGTAGCCATGCACCCATGGAACGTCAGCCCGAAGGAAGCGATCAAGATCCAGCACGCGTTGCAGGAGCATGTTTCCATTAAGGATGACTTCGGCGATGTCAAGACCGTCGCCGGTGTGGATGTCGGGTTCGAGGAAAACAACACGGTAACCCGTGCGGCCATCGCGGTGCTTGATTTTCAATCCTTGGAAGTGATCGAGACCGCCATTGCCCGGAGGCCGACTACCTTTCCCTACATTCCCGGCTTGCTTTCGTTCCGCGAAATCCCGGCCATTCTCCAGGCCATGCTTAAACTGGAAACCGTACCCGATCTGTTGCTATGCGATGGGCAGGGCATCGCCCACCCTCGCCGGTTCGGCATTGCTGCACACCTCGGCCTATTGGTCGATATTCCTTCCATTGGTGTCGCCAAGTCGCGGCTTGCCGGGATCCACGATGATGTGCCAAAAGAAAAGGGAAGCCATGTTCCGCTGATGGATAAAGGCGAACAAATCGGAGTCGTTCTACGGACGCGCACCAACGTGAAACCGCTCTACGTTTCGCCGGGGCACCGGATCGGTATCGACTCCGCGATGAAGTTTGTGATGGCTTGCACCACCAAATACCGCCTACCCGAAACCACCCGCTGGGCACACAAGCTCGCCTCGGGCGTGTAGCAAGACCTTGTCGACGCGGGCGATCTCGAAGACGCGGCGCGGCTTGGGCGAAAGGTTGGCGATGGACATGGAAACGCCTTCGTCCTGCGTTGTCTTCTTGAGGGAAATGAGGAAACCGAGGCCGGAGCTGTCGATAAAGTCGAGCTGCGCGGCATTGACCGAAAGCGTTTTGAGGATGCCCTGTTCCTTCAACTCGTGATGGATGAACTCGGCCTGCTGCTCGAAGGTTGGCAGCGTTGCGGCGGTCAGCTCCATGGGCAACTCCAGCGTTAGCAAACCTTCTTCATAGATGGTTCCGCCATCGCGATGTTCGCCTAGGTTCTGGAGAATGGCGGTCAACTCATCCATCCGGGTGGCGGTGTCGAAATAATCGATGAGTCGGCAGGTTTCGAGCAAGCGACGCACTTTGGGGCGCGGGGCATAGAGGATCAAACGCTTGCCGTTGGCGCGGCACAGCTTGTTTATCTCCAGC
>DAOVNC010000448.1 GCA_030630445.1 Kiritimatiellales bacterium
CCGCTCCGGCGTGAAACACGGTGTCGGGAATATCCCGCACGCCAATGATGGCGCCCGCGGCGAAGAGTCCGTCGATGTTCGTCCGCCCGGGTTCGCTGATGGGATCGGGCTCGCGGACATACTGGTGCTCGTCGCTTTCGAGTTCGCCGGGCTTAAAGAGGCCAAAGGCCTCGGGGGTGGGCAGGAATACGACGGTCAGGACGACGAGGTCGTGCTCGCGTTTCCCGAGTCCGCCTTCGCCCTCCGTGTCTTCGTACTGCAACTCCAGGTTCCCGTTGTCGAGCTGCTTAATGCGCGAGGCCTTGCCCTTCACGAATTCAACGCCCATGCCTTTCGACTGTTCGTAGAACTCGTCGTAGCCCTTGCCGAAGGCGCGGACGTCGATGTAGTAGATCGTCACGTCGGCGAGCGGTAGTGCGCCCATCACGAGTTGGGCGTGCTTGACGGAATACATGCAGCCGATCCGGCAGCAGAGCGGATTGCAGACCGTGTGGTCGCGCGAACCGTTGCAGAGCACGATGGCGATGCTTTCGGGCTCCTTGCCGTCCGACGGGCGCAGCACGCTGTTGTACGGGCGGGTCGGGGCGAGCAGGCGATCCATCTGCAGGCCGTCGATCACGTCCGGGATGCGACCGTAGCCGAGCAGCTCTTTCGCGGCGGGATCGAGGACCTCGAAGCCGGTGGAAAGCACCACCGAGCCGACGGTGAGGCTTCTTGGCCGTTCGCTCATGGTGAAATCGATGCAGAAGGCCGGGCAGACGTTCACGCACTCCATGCACTGCGAGCACTCCCCGCAGTTCATGCAACGGTGTGCTTCCTGGCGGGCCTCTTCTTCGGTCATTACGCTTTCGTAGCAGTCGAAGGTTTTCTTCCGCTCTTCGAGCGGCATCATCGGTTGCATGACTGGCGAGCGGGGTTTGAAGTTCTTGGATTCTTCGAGAACCACATCCTTGTCGGTCTTTTCCAGCAGGAAGTCGGTGTCGAACGGAACGTCGAGCGATTCTCCCTTGAGGTGGAGATCCATGTAGAATGCGGCGCGGCGACCCTGCGCGATGGCATTGATGATCATGGTCGGGTTCGTTACGCAGTCGCCACCGGTAAAGATGGAGGGATCTTCGGTCTGCAGCGTCTGTTCATTGGACTTGAGCAAGCCCCACTCGCTTTTGATTTCATCAACGAAATCGGTGGTGGAGGGTTGCAGGCCAATCGCGCGGATTGCGAAGTCGACTGGAATGGTTTTTTCGGAATCTTCGACGACTTCCGGGCGGCGGCGGCCGCTTTCATCGGGTTCGCCGAGTTTCATTTCGAGGGCCTCGATGCCTTCGAGCTTGCCGTCCTTTCCGATAAAACGCTTGGGCGCAGCCAACAGCATCAGTTCAATGCCTTCTTCCTGGGCGCCTTCGATCTCCCAGTCGTGGGCCGGCATTTCGTCGCGTCCGCGGCGATAGAGAATGATCACTTTCTTGGCGCCCATCCGGATGGCGGAGCGGGCGGGATCCATGGCGGAGTTGCCGCCGCCGATCACCATCACGGTCTTGCCTTCGACCTGGAGTCCGTCGCCGATCTTTGTTTCGCGCAGGAATTCCATGCAGCCCATCACGCCGGAGAGCTCTTCGCCTTCAATGCCGAGTTTCCGTTCGTCCGATGCGCCCGTTGCAACGAAGATGGCGTCAAAGCCCTGCTCCTTCAGGCTGGCTGCGGATTCTACACGGGTGTTGCATTTGATTCCCACACCAAGCGCCGTGACGTTTTTGATGTCGCGGTCAACCACTTCATTCGGCCGGCGATAGGCCGGAATGGCCGTGCGCAGCATGCCGCCCGCCTGGGTTTCGGCCTCGAAGATGGTGACTTGGTGGCCGTTGCGGGCTAGATAGAAGGCGGCGCTCAGGCCGGCGGGGCCGGAGCCGACGATGGCGACCTTGGTTTCGAGCTGGTTTTCGACCGGGCCATATTCCGGCTCCGGATGCTCGGCGTAGTAGTGGTCGGAGAAGAAGCGCTTGATTCCGCGGATGTGGACGGTCTCCTCTTTGCCGCAGCGGGTGCAGTCCTCTTCGCACGGGGCGTAGCAGGAGCGCGCCAAGCTTCCAACCAGTGGCGCATTCTCAAGGTGAAGGTTGAAGGCTTCCTTGTAGCGACCCGCCCGGACGAGCGAGATGTAGCCGCTGGCCTTGACGTTGGCCGGGCAGGTAAAGGTGCAGGGGGCTTCGCCGCGGCGGTCGATGACCGCCGTTTTCGGAACAGCCTGCGGGAAGGGAATATGGGCCACCCGCCGCGTTACCAGATTGTAGTTGTATTCATCGGGGACGGTGATCGTGCAGATCTCTTCGCACTGGCCGCAGCCGGTGCAGGCGTCGAAGTCGACGTAGGAGGCTTTTTGGTGCATCTCGACGGCAAAGCTACCGTCGGCATTGCGCTTGATTTCATCGACCTCGGTGTAGACCTTCACGTCGATATTGGGGTGGTGGGCGGCCGCCGCCATTTTTGGCGTCACGATGCAGCTGGCGCAGTCGAGCGTCGGGAAAACCTTGCTCAAGAGAATGGCCTTGCCGCCAATGCTGGATTTTTTCTCCACCAGCAGCACCTTGTAGCCCATGTCGCCGAGCGAGGCGGCGGTCTCCATGCCGGCGGTGCCGGCACCGACCACCATGACATCGTAGTCCGTTTTTTGCTTATCCGTTTTCATTGGCATCCAGTTTTTTGAGTTCTTTTTGGAAATTGTTCATGTGCTCCACAAAGTTGTCGGCGCAAACGGAGCAGATACCCGACATTTTCAACCGCTTGGGGCTGATGTCGTTTTCC
>DAOVNC010000277.1 GCA_030630445.1 Kiritimatiellales bacterium
CCGCGAAGCTGTTTTTCGCTCATGTTGTACTGGTGGCGCAGACGCTGCTTTTCCATCAGCTGGCGGCCGTAGTCGGACTGCTTGCCGCGACGGCGGCTCGGGCCGTGCTGTCCCGGCGGGTTCGGGCGACGTTCCAGAAATTTTTCGGATTTCGGGGAAAGGGCCACGCCCAAACGGCGCGCCTTCTTTATTTTTGGTCCAGTATATTTCATTTTTCTCCTTTTCTGTTCCCGCTTGCATCCTTCTGAATTAAGCCGGTTCTACCGGCCGCCCATTTGTAGTGTTCGAGCCTGGGCGCTCGCCCCGCACCGTGCGGTATTTGTTCTTTTGGCGATGATCCTTCCGTAGGGATTCCGTTTTACGGGAAACAAGCGGGCATTTATATAGAATCGACCCAGCGAGTCAACCCCGTTTGACCGTAAAGATTTCCAGTTATTTCAGGAGCCGGGGGTCGAACTCGAAGGGTTCGGGCGCACCCATCTTCAGCTTGCCGAAACTCGGGTGCTTCGGGTTGATCAGATAGTTGCCTTCGCCCGGCACCAGCACACTGGGAACCTTTAGGACAACAGACAGGGTTGCGGCCACCCATGCGTCGCCCATGCGCTGCGTCGAACAGGAGGGAGGTGTTTCACGCCAGTTTCCGGGGAGCGACTGCAAATCCAGATTCCGAACAAGCCGCGTGTCGAAGCGAACGGGAATGCACAGGTATTCATCCATCAAATAGTCGTCGTCCATATGCACCAGAATTTCGAGTGCGGCCAGCGCCTTCGATTCGGCGGCATATGCCATGGACGTTCCAACTGAATTCCAGCGGCCTCCGAAGAGCCGCCCCCCCTCGCCTGAAAACGCGTCGGCCACATGGTGTGGTTTGACGATGCGCCAAACTGTTGGCATCAGGAAAAGACCCCGTATTCAATCCGACCGAGAAGGTTGAACACCTCTTGGCAGCCCAATTCGGTATCCGCATAATCAAGCGGAGGCCTGCCGTCGAAATACGAGCGAGGTGCCTTCAGCCAGCGCAGGGCGCGCTCCTTGTTCCCCAACACTTCAATCGCACGCGCCAGCAAACGCGAAACCCGTGCCATCCGCTCGGACTGGTCGGCAGTCAACCGGCCATCTTGTATTTTCCGGATAAGCGTCCGCTCCGCCACCCCGGCAATTCGCGCCAGCTCCTTGCGGCTGATCTCCAGCTCCCGGCCGAGGGCATCGACGATGCCCGCAGGCAACCCTTCCTTCAACTCAGCCACCTGCCCCAGCACATGGTCGGACTTGAAGCCGACAATCTTAAGTTCCGGATTTTTATGCGAGGGAACGCTCAATGAGACCTCGTATTTCAGCGCGGCTTCCTTCACGGAAACCTCCTCGACCTTCCACGTATATTCGGCTTTTCGGATCTTTTTCACAGTACCACCTCTCTATGTCATATGGCATTATTCACATTGCCATTTGGCAGTCAATCATTTTTACACCCATCGGAATGCTTGATTTCGCAGGATTACAGAATAAAGTCGACTTTCATTCAGCAAAGAAAGAGGGACGAAACCATGGCAACGAAAAAAACGATTGAAGGCAACATGCTCATCGCCCAGAGCGGCGGCCCAACAGCGGTGATCAACCAGAGCTTGATTGGCGCGATATTGGAGGCAAAGAAGCACACGGCCATCAAAAACATCTACGGTGCACTCCACGGCATCCAGGGCATTCTCGACGAAAACCTGATCGACCTGAAAAAGGAAACGAAGGCCACACTCGAAACGGTGGCCAACACACCCTCCTCCGCACTCGGCTCCGTGCGGCGTAAACCGACCCCCGCCGACTGCACCGCGATTTTTCAGGTATTGGAAAAATATAACGTACGCTACTTCTTCTACATCGGAGGCAACGACTCCGCCGAAACCACGCACATCATCAACGAAGAAGCCAAGAAGGCAAGGTACCAGTTGCGCTGCTTCCACATCTGCAAAACCATCGACAACGACCTGCGGCAAAACGACCACACCCCCGGCTTCGGCTCGGCCGGCAAGTTCGTGGCCCAGGCCTTCATGGGCGACAACCTCGACAACCGCGCGCTCGGCGGCGTGAAGATCAACGTCGTCATGGGGCGCCACGCCGGCTTTCTCACCGCGGCCTCCGCCCTCGCCCGCCAGGACGAAACCGATGGCCCCCACCTCGTCTACCTCCCCGAACGCCCCTTCGCCATGGGCCGCTTCATCAAGGATGTCAAAGCCGTGCATAAAAAACTGGGCCGTTGCGTGATTGCCGTCTCCGAGGGCATCTCCGATTCCAAAGGCCGGCCCATCGTCCTGAAGGCCGCCGCCACCAAAGAGGTCGACGCACACGGCAACGTGCAACTCAGCGGAACCGGCGCACTCGGCGACATCCTCGCGCAGGAAATCAAAACCAAAACCAACATCACCCGCGTGCGCGCCGACACCTTCGGCTATCTCCAGCGCTCCTTCGCCGGATGCGTATCCGAAACCGATGCCAAGGAAGCGTTCGGTGTCGGTGCCACCGCCGTCAAGGAAGCCATCAGCGGGAACAAGGACGGCAGCATCGCCATCAAGCGCAAGCCGGGCAAAAAATATGCGGTCGAATTCAAGCGCGTCCCGCTCAAAAGCGTCGCCAAGGAAACGCAGCACATGCCCGACAAGTTCATCAACGCCGAAGGAAACCACGTCACCAAAGCCTTCATCGACTACGCCGCACCGATCATCGGAAAACTTCCGAAGGTTGGAAAGTTCAAGCGCGTGCCCGTCAAGAAGGTTGGTTAATCGATCGGCCATGGTTTCCCGCCAAGAAAACGCGGCGTTTTTGCCGCGCTTTCCTAATGCTCCACCGGAATGGAATCGATGGAAACCGTTGCGCGGCGATCGAGAAGATCGATGCTTTTCCAGCGGCTGGAACGGAAGCGCAGGATGAAACCGATCCCCAGAATAATGATGTAGAGCAAGGTCCACGCCCAACTGGCATAAACGCCCGCCTTAAACACAAATACAATGACCAGTTGGCCCAGCACAAGAAAACCCCAGGCAACGGCCGACTGGAAATACATCACGAAATGGGTGTCGCCCGCGCCCTTGAGCGCGCCAGATATAATGATGGCTGAAGCGTCGGCGGTTCCCCAGATGGCCAGCATTACGAGTAAAACGCGCACCATGGGCAACAGTTCCTCCAAGGGAACACTTCCGTGCGCATTCCCTTCAAAAACATGGGTGTAGACGGAGGGAAACAGCAGGAAGGTGCTCCCAATGAATACCGTATAGCCGACGCCAACCTTTAGTGCCAGCCAGCCCATGCGACCGGCATAATCCGGCTGGTTGCGTCCGAGATACTGCCCCACCAAAATCGAAGCGGCCATGCCCACGCCAACCATCGGCATGAACGCAAGCAGATTGACGCTCAGAGCAATATTGCTGGCCACGTGCGCCACGGGTCCCATCCGACCAATAAGCATCACAAAAATGGTAAACGCCGCCACATCCAGGAACCAGTGCAGGCCGGACGGCAGGCCAAAGCGGATCATGCGCATAAACAGCCAGCGGTTGAACCGCAAGTTATGGATGGTTTTAAACTCGGTGTTGACGGTCTTGGAAAAGTAGAGAAGCGCAAAGATCAGCGGACTCGTCCACGAGCCGATCACGGTCGCCCACCCCGCCCCGGCGATACCCATCTCGGGGAAGCCCCACTTGCCGAAAATCAACAGATAGTTAAGCAAAATATTCAGGCTGTTTGCGATAATGTTGCAGCTTAAAACAACAAAGGTTTTTCCCCGCCCCGAAAAAAAACTGCTGAGGGCGGAACTCAGCACCATCCCGCCGCCACCCCAGATCAGGATCTTGAAATATTCTTCCTCCAGTGCCAGCACCTCTGCGCCATGACCACTAATCCGCAGGAACCATAGCCCAACCGGAACAAGCGCAATGATCAACGGAATCGAGAGCAGCGAAAAGAAAATGCCCTGCGCGGTGGCGCAGGCGCAACCCTCTTTATCGCCCGCGCCCCAGAACTGGGCCACAAACGTATTGGCAAACCCGGCCAGTGCCATAAAGCCGCAGACTAGCGTAAAGAACAAAATGCCGGACGGCAGCGACGCGCGGAAGGCTTCCTCGCTATACCACGAAAGGAAGAGCCGGTCGCAAAAATTCAGAACAGCAAACGTGCCCGAGCTGATAATCAGCGGCCAGGCAATCTGCATCAACTCCCGCCAGCCGCCGAACGGCCGGGACTCTGGTTCCATGGTTTGCATAGGGCGCGCAATCTACGCGGAAACCGCTACGAGAAAAAGAAAAAGCGTCTGCAGCTCGTGGCATGGGCGTCCCGCCCATGGTGCCGCACCGCTCTGCTGCACCGTTCTCCGCACCATTCCACCGCAACGGGCGAGACGCCCGTTCTACATTCCGCGGCATGGGCGGACCGCCCATCATTCTACCAGCGGAAAAAACGAAGTGCATTGTTAAACGTCAGTTCCGCCAGCATTTCCTCGGAAATGCCGCGGAGCTCGGCAGCCTTGGCGAGAACGTGGCGAAGGTTGGCGGGTTCGTTCAACAACCGATCCTCCGCAACGAGGCAAGATGCCTCGTCTACGTTAAGAGGCATAATGTCGGGAGCATCGGTTTCGATGAGGAGGCGGCCGGCGGGCACGGCGCGAATGGCGGGACCGGCTTTCTTGGCGTTTGGACGGGTGATGGAACCGGAGAAGGAAATATAGGCTCCGCGCCTGACCAATTCGGCAGCAACCTCAGCCGATCCACCAAAACAGTGAATGAGCATACCGCGCGGCAGGTCGCCGAATTGATCGAGCAGCTCGATCAGCCTGCCCCACGCACGGCGGCAATGAATGGTAACGGGACGGTCGAATTTACGGGCGATTTCGAGCTGGGCGAGAAAAACCTGCTCCTGCTCGGCGTCGTTTCGGGTTTCGAGAGCGCGGTCGATACCGATTTCTCCGACAGAAGCCTGTGGATAACTTGTCAGCAACTTTTCCAAGGTCTGGAAACATTGCTCGGAGCGCCCGCCAATGAACCACGGATGAAGCCCAAATGCCAAATACGCATCTGGATACC
>DAOVNC010000035.1 GCA_030630445.1 Kiritimatiellales bacterium
AGATCGATCTTTCCCTCCTTCATCACCTGCGCCGCCATGTTGTCGCAGATGGTCACCACGTCGATCCCGGTTCGCTGCAGCTCCCATGCGGTCAGGCGCTGATTCAAGAGGGCATGGGCATCCTGACGCACTGCAACGCGGGCGCGCTGGCGACGGGTGATTTTGGAACCGCTCTTTCGCCGATGTACGTCGCCCATTCCGAAGGCCGGAAGTTCACGGTCTATTCCGACGAAACGCGCCCGCTTCTGCAAGGCTCGCGCCTGACCGCATGGGAGCTGCAGCGAACCGGGATCGACGTGGTGACCATCTGCGACAACATGGCGGCGCAGGTGATGAAGGAGGGAAAGATCGATCTCGTCATGGTTGGCTCCGATCGCATTGCGGCCAATGGCGATGCGGCCAACAAGATTGGGACGTATGGGCTGGCGGTGTTGGCAAAGCACCACGGGATTCCGTTCTATGTCGCCGCACCGACCTCCACCATCGACGCCTCGATGGAGCACGGCGACCTGATTCCAATCGAGCAGCGCGATGCCGGTGAAGTGGGTGCCCCGAAAGGGGTGCGGGTCTATAATCCGGCGTTCGATATCACCCCGAACGAACTCATTTCTGGAATCATTACCGAGACGGGTCTGCACCGTCCGCCTTTCAAATTCAATTGACATCGCCGAACAACTCAACGAAAACCTAGCCCTATGAGTTTACCCATTTGCACATATGGAAACCCGGTGCTTCGCAAGAAGGCCGGGGAAGTGACAGACGTCAATGACGACATCCGCGCACTCGCGCGGGAGATGTTGGAGACCATGCACAAGGAGCGCGGTCTTGGCCTCGCGGCCGAGCAGGTCGGACGCACCGAACGCATATTTGTTATCGAGATCCCGATCGAGAGCGATGTGGGCGACGATGACCAGCGCGAAAACCCGGACATCGAAATGCCGCTGGTGTTCATTAACCCCAAGATCACGGGGCACACCGACGATGTGCAGATTGGCCAGGAGGGCTGCCTAAGCTTCCCGGAAATCTTTGCCAATGTGCAGCGGTGGTACGAAGTCGATGCGGAATACACAGACCTCGATGGCAACTCGCAGTCGATCCATGCCAAGGGCTTGCTTGCCCGAGCCATCCAGCACGAACTCGACCACCTTGATGGAATCCTGCTGGTCGACCGCATGTCGCACGTCAAAAAAGTCGCCCTCTCCGGCAAGCTCAAGCGGCTCTCCAAAAAGACGAAGGAAACGCTTTGATTTGATCACGTTGAATAAAACCATACGGTTGTTTCTCGATAGCATCGGGCGGCGGGATGAATACGAGTTCTATCTCGATAAGTTCCATGCCGACCCATCGGCCTGCTTCGCCTTGCTGTGCCCAGACCTGGAAAGCATCGAGGCCGGAGCCGAAGTGCTGGCGTTCGATCTCCACTTCCTGTTGCGGCTCGAACTGGTTCCCGCCATCCTGCTTTGCGGCGAAAAGGCCTCAAAAATGCACGAAGCGCTGGCCACGGAACCGATTTTTGATTTCCAACCCTTGGACGGCGGCGTACCCGATTTCATCCAATACGCTCGCCAAGCCGAAAAGGTGCCGGTGCTGGTGGCGGAAAACGTTGAACTGGAGGATGCGCTCCTCCAGTTGCTTCCCTCCGTGGCCAAGCGCGTCCACTTTATCCGTGCGGCAGGCGGGCTGAAAAGCGCCTCCGGCGAGTTGCTGCCCTATGTCTACACCCACAAGGAAAACTTCCAGGTATTGGAACCGTTGGAATACGATTTCCCCGCCCTTGGAAAAAGGCTCGTCGATGCGCGGCCGGGGACCCACTTGTCCATCACATCGCCGATCAACCTGCTGAGCGAGATCTTCACCGTCAAAGGGGCGGGAACACTGTTCCGCAAGGGCAGCGAAATCGCGCGTTTCCGAGGCTTGGAAAACGTCGCCCGCGCCCGCCTGCTAGGCTTGCTCGAAGAGAGCTTTGTCAAGAAACTGAAGAGCGAATCGTTTCTGGATCGCGTCAACGACGCCTATATCGAAAAGGACTATCGCGGCGCGGTTCTGTTCGAACAGCATCCAGCGGGTTTGTATCTCTCCAAGTTTGCGGTCGGCCAGGAGGCACGCGGAGAGGGTGTTGCCATGGATCTGTGGCGCGAGGTCTGCCGCAACCACGATGCCCTCTTCTGGCGCTCCAACGTCGCGAACCCCTTCAACGCATGGTACGACAAGCAGGCCGACGGGCGCCACATCGCGGGCAAATGGCAAATCTTCTGGCGCGGCGTCTCGGCGGATGCTATTTCGGGCATCATCGAATATTGCTGCATGCGTGAAGAGGACTTCGGGGAGGAAAGGGCATCATGAAAAAACGAAAATATGCAAACTTTGCCAGTACCCCCGTCCGCTTCATTAACCACGTTCTGGATCTACTCATCTTCAATGTGATGGTGCTCATCATTTTATATAGCCTAGGGATCTTGGTAGGGCTTCTCGGCAGTGAAGCATGGATTGATTCCATGATTGAAACCCTCGACGGGGTGGGTGGCTCCATTCTCGGTCTGGTTTCGTATCTTCTCTATTTCTCCGTATTTGAAACACTATTCGGAAAGTCGCCGGCCAAATTCATCACAAAGACAAAGGTTGTCGACCATCGAGGGGAAATCCCGGGGTGGTTGGATATTTGCGGACGCTCCCTGTGCCGGATCATTCCGTTCGACCAGCTTTCCTTCCTTTTTGGCCAAAACTGGCATGACCGCTTTTCCAATACATCGGTCGTATACGACGATTAGCTGCCGGCCGCAAACCCTCGGCCTACCGTTGGTTGACACCCCGCAGCGTAAACACTAGTTTTCGGTCTTTTCCCAACCCAAACAAGGATGATCGTATTATGGGCACATTTGATTTTGCGAAGAAGGAGCTGGAGCTTTCGAGCGGCAAGAAGGTGGGCTATTTCAGCCTCCATGCCTTGGAAGAAAAGGGCTATGGAGATTTTTCGAAAACCCCGAAATCGGTCAAGATTCTGATCGAGTCGCTTGTGCGCATGCAAGGCCATCCAGCCTATGTGCCGGAGCAGGTGGAAGCATTGGTCAAGTGGTCGCCGACCGTTGAAAAGCAGGAAATTCCCTACATGCCCGCGCGCGTCCTGTTGCAGGACTTCACCGGCGTACCTTGCGTCGTCGACCTCGCCGCGCTACGCTCCGCCATGCAGAAGGCCGGAAAGGATGCGGGACAGATCGAGCCACTCATCCCCGTCGATCTTGTGATCGACCACTCCGTCCAGCTCGACGCCGCCGGCAACGCCGCCTCGTTCGGCATCAATGTTAAGCGTGAATTCGAGCGCAACGAAGAGCGCTATAAATTCCTCAAGTGGGGCCAGCAGGCCTTCGAAAAGCTGCGCGTGCTTCCTCCGGGCCTTGGCATCTGCCATCAGATCAACATGGAATACCTCGCCGGGTGCGTGATGGTGGGCGACGACGGCATCGCCTATCCCGACACCCTCGTCGGCACCGACTCGCACACGACGACCATCAACTGCATGGGTGTGTTGGGCTGGGGTGTCGGTGGCATCGAAGCCGAAGCCGCCATGCTCGGTCAGCCGATCCCGATCCTTACACCCGAAGTGGTGGGCTTCAAAATGACGAACCAGCTCCGTGCCGGTGTCACCGCCACCGACCTCGCGCTAACCGTCACCAAAATGCTGCGCGAACTCGGCGTAGTCGGCAAGTTCGTCGAATTCCATGGCGAAGGCGCGGCCCATCTTTCGCTGGCCGACCGCTGCCCCGTCGCCAACATGAGCCCCGAATACGGTGCCACCATGGGCTTCTTCGCCATTGATGAAAAGACCATCGACTATCTCCGCGAAACCGGCCGCACCGACGAACAGTGTGAACTGGTCGAAGCCTACTGCAAGGCGCAGGGGCTTTGGGGCTTCTCCGACGAGGCCGACTATACCGCCACGCTCGAACTCGACCTCTCCGCCGTCGAGCCGGTGGTTGCCGGCCCGAACAAGCCACATCAGCGCCTGCCGCTCGCCGAGCTCAAGAAAGAGTTCAACGACGACTTCCAACCTTCGGAAAAAGAGGTCGAAGTCTCAGGTTTTGGAACCCTAAAGGATGGCGCGGTCGTGATTGCTTCAATCACCAGCTGCACCAACACCTCCAATCCGGGTCTTGTCATGGGTGCGGGTCTCATCGCTAAAAAGGCGGTTGAAAAGGGGCTGAAAATCCCCGCCTACGTCAAAACCTCGCTGGCTCCCGGCTCGCAGGTGGCGACGGAATACCTCAAGGAATCCGGTTTGCTCCAGCCCTTGGAAGCCCTTGGTTTCAACGTCGCGGCCTACGGTTGCGCCACCTGCATCGGAAACAGCGGCCCGTTGGCCGAGCCGATCGAAGCGGCTATCAAGGAACACGGTATTACCGTTGGCGCGGTGCTTTCCGGCAACCGCAATTTCGAGGGCCGGGTGCATCCGCTCACCAAGTCCAACTATCTCGCCTCCCCGCCGCTGGTTGTGGCCTATGGATTGGCGGGCACGGTCAATATCGACCTTGAAAAAGACCCGATCGGCAAGGACAAGGAAGGCAACGACGTCTTCCTGAAGGATCTTTGGTATTCAGAAGAAGAGCTGGCCGAAGCCATCAAGGTTGCGGCCAACTCCGAATACTACAAGGAAGTCTATTCCAATGTATTCACCTCCAATGAGCAGTGGAATGCGCTGGAAGTGGCGACCGGCGAAACCTTCGCCTGGGAAGATGCCTCGACCTACATCCGCGAACCCTCCTTCTTCGAGGGGTGCGAAAAACCGGCGGGCAGGCTGGCCGATATCGAAGACGCCGCCGTACTGGGCTACTTCGGCGACTTCATCACCACCGACCATATTTCCCCGGCCGGCGTGATTCCGGAAGAAAACCCGACCACGCAGTATCTGCTCGACCGCGGCATCGAGAAGAAGGACTTCAACAGCTTTGGTTCGCGACGCGGCAACCACGAAGTGATGATGCGCGGCACCTTCGGCAACATTCGCATCAACAACAAATTGGTCGACCGCGAAGGCGGCTTCACCGTCAAGGACGGGGAAACCATGCCGATCTACACCGCCGCGATGAAATACATCGAAGAGGGCAAGAGCCTCGTGATTCTCGCCGGCCAGATGTATGGCGCCGGATCGTCGCGCGACTGGGCGGCCAAGGGCACCAAGCTTCAGGGCGTCAAGGCCGTCATTGCCGAAAGCTTCGAGCGCATCCACCGCTCCAACCTGGTTGGAATGGGTGTGGTTCCCTGCGAATTCATCAATGGTGAAAGTGCCGAGAGCCTCGGTCTCACCGGCAAGGAGAGCTACACCATCACCGGCATCGCCAGCGATTTCACCCCCGGCAAGATTCTGGCGGTGAAGGCCGACGACAAGGAATTCCAGGTCAAGGCCCGCGTCGACACCCCGCTCGAGATTGAATACCTCAAAAACGGCGGCGTGTTGAACTATGTCCTGCGCAATTTCATGAGCGAGGCGTAGCTTCGCCAGAACGGGGGAGCCGCCAAGATGGCGGCGATACGTCTCGCAGGCTTCCAGCCTGCCACGCAGATCAGGAAGATACGGGATCGATGGCGACATCGATGCAGTAGAATTCCGGCTCCGTACCCTCGTCCCATTGAAAAACCAAATGGCCGGAAAAAACGGTGACATACTCGCCGTTGCTCCGAATCAGGTCACAAGAACCAGCATCGGGAAACTTGCCGGTTTTTCGGGCCACCTGGATCATGTCGCGGGCGAATAGACGCAGTTCTGGCGGAAGGATGAGCTCGATCACATCCTTTTTGAAAACGGCGTGCTCGCTATAGCCATACAAATGGGCGGAGGCGTTGTTCCAGAAAAAGATTTTTCCAAAAGCGTTGTAGCCTTGCGAGGCAACGTCCGGGTTTTTATTTAGCATTGCAAAGAATTTTTCGCGGGTATCATACGCCCCGTTTTTTGCTGCTTCGCAGATGGATTGGATGAGTTTCTTGGCTTCTGGATAGGTATATTTCTTCATGTCATGCTCCTCGTATGGAAACGAACTATAAATAAAGTATTAATGTTTAGGAGTCAAAATCTTTTCTACCTTGTGAAATCCCTATTCGTTCTGAGTTTGGGAATGGGCGCATTCATTCTGTTTGAAAGTAACCTGTGCTTGCCAGCCAGCGAGATCTGCTCCATTCTCCTTTTTTCGGAAAGGAGACGGATATGCAGGAAATCAGATGGGGCATCATGGGTTGCGGGGGGATTGCGCATATGTTTGCGGACAGTCTCAATGCGTTGGACGAAGGGATATTGCTGGCTGGGGCATCGCGAACGCCGGGGCGTGCGCAGGCCTTTGCCAAAGAACATGGAATGGAGCGGGTCTACACGGATTACGAATCGTTGGCGACCGATCCGGAGGTGAATGCGGTCTACATCGCCACGACACACAATTTTCATTTTGAAAATGCCATGCTTTGCCTTGAGAACGGCAAGCATGTGCTTTGTGAAAAGCCTTTCACCGTCAATGCGGCGCAAACCAAGGAACTCATTGCCTTCGCCCGCGAAAAGAACCTTTTCATGATGGAGGCCGTATGGACGCGGTTTCTGCCGGCCATCGGCAAGCTTCGCGAGCTGCTGGCCGAAGGTGCTATCGGCGAGGTGCTGACCGTAAAGGCCGACTTCAGCATTACCGGCGAATTTAGCGCCGAGCACCGACTGAAAAACAAGGCCCTGGCGGGAGGGGCACTGCTCGACCTTGGGATCTATCCTATCACCTTTGCGGCTATTGTTTTTGGCGAACAACCGGTGCGGATTCAAAGTTCTGCCGTCATCGGGGAAACCGGCGTGGATGACCGCTCGTTCTTTCTCTTCGATTATGAAGGCGGCCGCCGTGCCCAGCTTTCGTCGGCGTTCACGCACCATGCGCCTTCCGAAGGAATTGTATGCGGAACCAAGGGCTATATCCGCGTTCCCGTGTTTCATGCCGCGCAGGAACTGCATATCCACCGCGAGGGCAGGGCCCCCGAAATCCTCAAAAGGCCCTATGGCGACAACGAAAACTTCACGTTCGAAATCACCGAGGCCATGGAGTGCATCGCCGCTGGGAAAATTGAGAGCGACATCCTGCCGCTCTCCGAAACCCTCGCCGTCATGCAAACCATGGACATCCTGCGCGCCCAGTGGGGATTGAAGTACGAAGGGGAATAGGGAAACCTACTGCCCGCCGAGATCGAGTTCGCGGATCCAGATGTTGCGGAAGCGGGTCGGGTTGCTGTGATCCTGCAGCTTTATCGGCAGTTTCGTGGCATGCGGCTTGACGACCGGCAGTTTTTTGTGGGAAGTCGGCCCGAGAATTTCGGTCTTGTGCTGCACCAGTACGCCATTGAGGAAGACGGTGATGTAGGCGGGTGCAACGAGCTTTCCTCCCTCGAAGCGCGGAGACTGGAAGACAATGTCGTAGACCTGCCATTCGCCCGGCTTCCGGCAGGCATTGAACATCGGGGGCGTCTGGCCGTAGACCGATCCGGCGGAACCGTCGGCATAGGTGCGGTTTTCATAGCAATCCAGAACCTGGATCTCGTACATCCCCATCAGGAAGACGCCGCTGTTTCCGCGTCCCTGCGAATGGCCCTTGGGCGGGACTTCGCTTTGCCATTCGATATGCAGTTGGCAGTCGCCGAAAGACTGTCGGGTAAAGAGATCGCCGGTGGGAGTACACTGCATGTAGCCGTTCTCCACCTTCCATAGCACCTGGCCTTCGGGATTGTACCGGCCCTTTTTCCGGTTGTCTTGCTTCACGCCACGCCAGAGGTCGAGGTTGGTTCCGCCGAACAGGACGATGGCGTCGGCGGGAGCATCGCCAAGCTGGATTCCGGGGGCGACGGGTGTGGGCTGCGGGCGGGCGATATCGTGTACGCGCCAGCCGGAAGGCAGTTTAGGCGTGTTGTCGTAGCCGACACTCGGTTTTTTCTTATCGGCGGCATGCGCAAGGGTGGCAACGAGTAGAACCATCAGGAACGAGGACATCTGTTTCAACATGGCAAATCCTTTCTTTGTTTGAGATAAGCCCACGAGTCTATCCCCATGATCAATACTGCGTCTAGTACCGATTCCGCTAAAACTTGTACGGATTGGCAACGTGCGCTTGAGATTGTTCGGCACATACGCTAGTTATTGATCCGGTGGTTAAATACATTGCGCGCCCCCTTCGGGAGGCACGTCCTGCAACATGGAACGATTGCCTGTCGTTGTTGGGAAAACGAACGGTGTAGGACGCGGCTCTTTTGAAAAAAGGTCGCGTGTTTGCCCGCCGAATTAATAAAAGGGCGGGGGAAAATGGCATGACGAACAACGTATATCTTTACTATGGAAACGACGAATATCTGGTGGGAACCAATGCCCGGCAGAAGGTGGATGCGATCTGTCCGGAGGCGGAACAGGCGCTTTCGCTGGAAGTGGTTGACGGTAGCGCCGCAAAGATCGACGATGCGGTGGCGGCGATCGACCAGTGCATCGCCGCCTTCCGTACGGTCGGGCTGTTTGGCGGAAAGAAGGTGGTCTGGTTCCGCGAGGTCTCTTTTTTCAAGAATGCGGTGATCATGAAAAACGAGCGGGTCAAGTGCCTGCTCGGCGAGCTGGCCTCCGATATCAAGGCCGGGCTGGCCGACGACCAGTTCCTGATCATCTCCGCTCCCGGAATCGACAAGCGGGCAGTCTTCTACAAGGCCGTTACCGCCGTTGGCGAGGTGGAGGAATACGCCATTCCGGAGCGCGACTACGAGGCGCGCCCGGTCGCGCTCCAGCGTGCGGTTTCCCTCTTCAAGCGCGAGGGTTTCACGATCGATTCCGCCGCCGCCGATGCTTTTGTTGAAAAGACCGGCTTCGAAACGCGGCAAATCATGAACGAGGTTGAAAAGATGGTGCTCTACAAGGGCGACGACAAGGGCATCACCATTGCCGACGTGCAAACCATTACCTCCGCTTCCGGCGAGGCGATTGCGTGGGACTTCACCGATGCCATTGCCGAACGCAAGCTGGGCGATGCGATCCGTATTTTCCGGCAGTTGCTCTTCCAAAAGCAAACGTCGATCGGGTTGATCATCCAAATCGAATCCCTCTTTCAAAACCTGCTGCGCTTCAAGGAATACTCAGATGCGGGTTGGTTGCGCCTGAACGGCAACCGCATCCAGTGG
This sequence comes from Kiritimatiellales bacterium, assembly GCA_030630445.1. Taxonomy (GTDB): domain Bacteria; phylum Verrucomicrobiota; class Kiritimatiellia; order Kiritimatiellales; family Pontiellaceae; genus Pontiella. The sequence continues at coordinate 9,163 of DAOVNC010000035.1, forward strand.
AGCAGCGACCCGGAGTTGGACGACTATTTTTCCGAAATGGCCGACGACCCGCGCAAGATGCACTGGTTCCGCGCTGGAAAGTTTGCCAACCAGGCGATGCCCTACACCGCCCGCGGCCTCGCCGCCCGCAAGCGGCTGGTGGTGGATACGCACGAGCGGATGCTCTCCGTCGGAACAATTCCGCACGAGTTATTGCTCGAAACCCTGCTCGCCAAACTCTGCGCCCCGAAGCCAAGACGGCGGTAATTAAAACCGATCCATATCCAGATGGTATTCCTTCACCCGGTAGGGTCCAGCGGGAAGTCCATGGTGCGTTTCAACAACGGCCTGTCCATTCGCTTGACGAGCCAGAGGCATATAGTTGGGTTTGGCCTTGGTGGCGGCGGCCTGAACGGCTGCGACAATCAGATCGGCGAAGATATTTCCCGAACCGCCGCTTTGGGGTTGGTAGACGATTTTCTGGTCGGTTTCCCAGAGTGTTTCACCGGTGTGGCCATCTTTCAGGACATAGTTAAACTCAATAGTGACCGTGGTGGTCAGCACCGCATATTGGGCGTCCCAGCGTTCGACTGAAACGTAAAGCACCGAGTCGGCGCCAAACAATGCGGCGAGGCGTGTGGGATCGGCACTATGCACCATGTCGGCATCGGCGAGGCCGTCTTCCTCCATCACGCGCTTGACCATGTTGACGGGAAATACATAGTAGCCGCGCTCTGCAACGGGTTGCGAAATGGCGGAGAGGAAATAGTCCGATGCATCGACATCAACACTGTTGTTGACCACCGGAACAATCAGGATTGAACGAGGGTCGGCGGAGCGGAAGGCGGAATAATCATAGCCGGGATCGACGACCGGAGCCACGCAACCAGAGAGCAGAGCCGTTATGACGGCGAGCAGGATGATGTGCTTCATTTTGCACCTCCCTTGCTGGAGGCCTTGTCCGCGATCTGCGCTGTCTGGATCATGCTATCCATGAACACGGCGGCTTCTGGCCACAGCGCTTTTTCCTTATTGTAGTATTTAATGGCTTGCGCATTCTCTCCACGGCGCATCAACAGGAAGCCATATTCGGCGTAGAGGCCGGGAGCCATGGGCTTCGTGTTGGGCTTCTTGCGGCTTTCGTATTCGGTGATCAAGGCGGTTAGGTCGACGTACAGCTCCTCGTCATCCTTTGGGTGCTTATAGTTTTCGTAGAGCCATTGATCATAGTTGCCCCACTCATACAGATAGGGCGAGGCGCATCCGCAGAGCAGGCCGAGCAGGAGTAGTACTGAGATTCGCGTCATGGGTTTGCACCTTGTATAATAGGGCAGAATAATTGGGTGACAGAATAATTTTTACCCACAACCCGATTCATAGAGAATTATTCTGCCACAAAATTATTTTGCCTAAAGCTAGGGTTGGATGGTGAGGATCTTGGTCGTGGAACTACTCAGGAACAGGGTTTCAGAAAGAAGCACTTCACCGGAAGCGGATTTTACCTCAACCAGATGCTTTCCACTTTCGACGAGCAACACATTCTCTTTCCCATCATATTGGATCGCCATTCCCATCTTCAAGCCATCCACATACAGCACCGCACTTTCGGGTGCGCCGCTTACGCCAATCGCCGGGCGGCTGTCCTTTTGTTCAACCTTCGCTGGATCGGGATAGGTACACCCCTGAACGAGAACCGCGAGCAATACAAATAAACATGCACATAAACATTTCATGATCTACTCCGTTGGTTCGGCTACAAATAGTTTGCTGAGGGCGGTTCCGGCAAAGTCGCCCCCGACAATTTTTGCAATCGAGCCTTCATTGGATTCGCTGGTTCCAAAAGTTGAAACCACCTCGATCTTCCCAACCTCGGTCGCCGGGAGCTCGATTCCGAATCCGGTCTGCTTGCTTTTGACTTCATCGCCCCGGCTCATCACCGCAAAGATCTCTCCTTGCTTGATGCCTTGGTGCGTGCCGCCGCTGATAAAGACTTGAGTCCCGTCAATTTTCAGGATATCCGTTCGCCATTCGCGTTCTTCGAGCTTGCGGATCAAGGTATTGAGAACATCCGAAACCGCCGCGTCGATGGCCTTGTCGTTTAGCGTGGCATCATAGCTCGCCTTGCTGCCGTATCCGGCAATCTCGCCCGCTTCGATGGTGGCCGAACCGGAACCCTTGGCCGTGAAGAAGACATGGCCGGTCTTCACATCCACCAACCGCAGTTCAACCGAGGCTTCCGCCGTCTGCTTTTTCGTGGAGCTCATGAAGCCCTTCTTGCCTGTGGTGGAGTGGCCGAACTCGGTGAGCGATCCAAAGATCATCGTATCCACGCCGACCACGTCCAGCGCCTGTCCGGAAAGTTCGCTTTCGGCCTTCAGCTTGTTGATGTCCGGCCGCTCGAAAACCAAAAAGCGATCCGACTCCACCAGCCGTCCGGCCAGAATATCGGAAACCTGCTTACCCAGCGGATCGTTTTCATCGTCGCGCAACAGCGAACGTCCGTAGCGGGTCTCGTTGCTGAAGCGGCCGATGGCCACCTTGCGCTTGAATTTAGGCTTTTCAGGAAGCGCCTGTTGCTTCTGCGCCTCAAGCTGCGCTTCGCGTGACACCGATGACTCCACCGCCGCTGGTTGTTTCTTAACAGTTGCGCAACCCGAGAGGAAGGCGAGTGGAATGACAATGATCAGTAGTTTCTTCATATCCATAAACGTTCTCCTTTGAGAACCGAGTGTACTGCCAGACGGGATCGTTTCAATGGCAAAGAGCTGTTTTCTGGCGGGCCGAAATATGTTCCAATGCTTGGCACAATTTGAGAGAAGGGACGTGGATATGAGCGATACATTTTCAGAACGCTTGGAAAGCGTGGAGCGGCGCATTGTCGCGGCGTGCGAAAAGGCGGGACGACCGCGCGATAGCGTGCGCCTGCTGGCCGTCTCCAAAACCAAACCGCCCGAGGCCGTCCGCGAGGCCGCCGAATGCGGCCTACGGCTTTTCGGCGAAAACCGGGTGCAGGAGGCGCAGTCGAAAATACCGATGTGTCCCGAAGGTCTCGAATGGCATCTCATCGGTCACCTTCAGAGCAACAAGGCCAAGGTGGCCGTGCGGTTTTTCCAGATGATCCATTCCGTGGATTCGCTCAAACTGCTCCAGGCATTGGAGGCCCATGCCGGCACCATCCTGCCCGTGTTGCTGCAGGTCAACGTTTCCGGCGAGGCCGCCAAGTTTGGCATGAAGCCCGATGAAGTTGCCGCCGTGATCGATGCTGCAAACCAGATGCAGAAGGTCGAGGTGCATGGCTTGATGACCATCCCTCCGTTTTCGCCCGATCCGGAAAAGACGCGGATCCATTTTTCCACCCTTCGGGAGTTGCGCGACCGCCTGCAGGAGGAAACCGGAACGCCGCTACCGGAACTCTCCATGGGCATGTCGCACGATCTTGAAGTGGCGATCCAAGAAGGCAGCACCTGGGTGCGCATTGGAACGGATTTGTTTGGAACTAGAAATTGACGACCTTACATCTAACTACCCCGATCGTGGTAGCTAGATGTAAGGTAGATGGAGTGCTTGATTATGAAAATAACATTTATTGGCGCGGGCAACATGGCGGAGGCCATTTTTGCAGGGATTGTGAAACAGCAGGTCGGTGCGGCCAGCGATGTTTGTGTGACGGATATTTCCGAGGAGCGGCTGGAGTACCTTTCCCAAAAGTATGGCGTGGGAACGTCGCTGGACAACCCGTCCGCTGTAGCCGATGCCGATGTGGTGGTGCTGGCGGTCAAGCCCCAGATCTTTCCGACGGTCTGGCCGGAGATTGCGGAAGCCATTAAACCCGATGCGCTGGTGGTCAGTGTGATGGCCGGGGTTCCTTCAACAACGATTGCGGACGGCAAGCCAATCCGCATTGTGCGGGTGATGCCCAATACGCCGGCCTTGATCGGCAGGGGTGCGGCAGGAATTGCCGCGGGCGAATTTGCCACCGAGACCGATCTGCAGCTTGCTGAAAAACTGATGGGCGCGGTTGGTGTTGCTGTGCGGGTCGAAGAAGAAGAGCTTCACGCCGTCACCGCCGTGAGCGGCAGTGGACCGGCCTATGTCTTCTACCTACTCGAAAACATGCTGGCGGCGGCGGACCGGATGGGGCTGGAAAAAGGGATCGCGCGCGAGCTCGCCCTCGCCACCGTGATGGGTGCGGCCGAGTTGATGAAGGAGTCCGGCGAAGAGGCTGAAGCGTTGCGCAATAAAGTTACCTCCAAGGGCGGTACCACCGCCGCCGCCATCAACACCATGATCAAGCGAGGTGTTGGCGAATCCGTTGTTGCGGCCATGCAAGCCTGCGCCGCGCGTTCCAGGGAGTTGGCCGATGGCTAGGAAAAAGGCTGCATCAAAAAAGAAAAAGGGGAGCCTGAAGCGGAACATTTGGGCGGGGCTCCTTATTGGCCTCATTCTGTATATTGGCATCCACGTGATTTCCCGCACGGAGGGGGCACGTAGCATGGTCGCCGACAAGATATCGAATGGCACGCGCCTGCCCGTTGCGCTGGAAAGTTGCGGTACGACCCCGCTGTTGGGGTTGCGCCTCAAGGGTCTTGATTTCTACGGCGTTCAAATGCCTGACGTGCGGGTCAAGTTCAACTGGTTTTCATGGCTTTCAAAGGAAAAGCCGCTGGTTAGCCAACTCGATATCCAAGGGTTGGAAGTCAAGTTTCAGCGGGTTCCGGAAACCGGAAACTGGGAACCGCTCGTGCTGCACGGTCTGGGGAGCAAGCTCGGTGCCGTGCTTGGGCTTAATCCGGCGCAGTTGCAGTCCGACGATGCCCTGCCAAAATTCCCCTCCTATGTAATCAACGAAAAAACCCTGCTCCAGCTGCGCCGCGCCAAGGTGATCTGGCACGACGAGCAAAACGGCGAGTTGGCCTACATCACGGATGTCGACACGAGGATCAAGGTGGTGGCTTTCAGCGACCGCAAGGCGCTGCAGACCCGGCTCAAATGCGGCCATATCAAACTCGCATCGGGACATCTGTTGCGCGACCTGCAGCTCGAAGCGGTCAAGATCGATGGATACAAGCCGACCCTTATCCTGAAAATGTCCGACAGCGCCGGGGAATACGAAGGCTTTCAAACCGAAACCCTCTGGCAGGATCTAAACCTGCACCTCAACGCACTATCTAACCTGTAGCTTTGCTAAAAGAAAAGGGGCCGGTCTGTGAACCTTATAAGCAAGGGGTTATGAGAGAATAATAAGAGGGCAGCTAGTGGTTTTCTAAAATTCACAGGCTGACCCGTTTTTCGTTTTTGTTTCTAATTCGGGTCATAATCTTTAGTGTCGTATTGCCTACGATGGATGCAATGACACAAGTAATTAGAATGACTCCGAACATTAGTCCAAGCACCAGCAACACACCCAACATGAGTCCAGGGTTCCACATGGCAAGTAAAATCCCCGTGGTGCAAAGAATCACAACTATAGCAAGTCCCACAACAGCACTGCGTATCCTGCGCAACTCGTGGACGATATACATTGTGTCATTTTCATTCATAATTCTTTTTCCAAGCGAACGATAAGAATCAGGCTGAGCGTTTAAGCGATAGCCTGAATTCACTGGGTACGCCTGGCATGAATGCAAACTTATGGGGTTGAAGTCCCCTGCGCGTTGTCCGGCT
>DAOVNC010000182.1 GCA_030630445.1 Kiritimatiellales bacterium
ATTATGCGTTCCTTGGCGCACAACCCTTAATCCGTACAGCAGGAACGAATAAACCACCAATCGAACAAGAACAAGTAAAATGATTTCATGCAAAAGATTGGTTTCGACCAGAGATGCAGCTTGTCCCTCATTTTGCATGAAATCATTTTGCTTAACACCTCTGCTGCAAAGCCGCCTTAGGCTAACGCTTTGTTCACAATCTCTTTCGCCTCGGCTTGAATCATCTTCAAATGCTCTTCGCCCTTAAAGCTTTCGGCGTAGATCTTATATATGTCTTCGGTTTCGGACGGGCGGGCGGGGAACCAGCCGTTTTCGGTGCAGTCCTTGAGACCGCCGATGGCTGCGCCGTTGTCGGGATATCCTTTTGCGAATGCTTGCCGGGTAGACTTTGGCGGTCTTATTCGTTACAAAGACAGGATGAATATATATCCATCAGGCATAATTGTATTTTCTTTACTGTTTTCCGCAGCAGCGAAACCCGGCGAGCCCTATGTTTTGACGGGACGTGAAAAATCAATCTTCAGCATCTATCAGGCCGATATGAAAGCCTATCGGGAACTCTATGAGGGCGAAGATATCAACGAATATTATAAGGAGTTCAAAACCCTCAACAACCTCCTGGATGGAAGAAAGCTGACTCAAGGGGAAGAACTCATGTTTCCCCACACCAAGAAAAGCAAGGAGATCGAGGAAGCGGAAGAGGCGAAAGCCGCCAGGGCGGCGAAAAGTGCTGAAACTGCGGCAGCGAGGAAGCAAGCCAGAGGAGCTCCCGCCGCGAATCATGATAAGCCAGGAGAACAACTTTCGCTTTTTGGGTCAGACTCGCGTTCCCGACCTAGGGCAACCAATCCGGAAGATGAAAGAAAGCGTGCTGAAGCACTGCGAAAAGACGCCCGTCAAAAGTCTGTATATTATTTTCAACACACGTTGCTTCCAGACTGGATATACAGTCATAGCAACGAAATCCTTGAAAAGGGAAATGTCGATGCGCTGGTCACTAACGCGCGTGAAAAGGTGGATGAGGATTTCGCAGAATCCCTCATCTTGCATCGTTATCCGGATAAAAGTATTTATATACTCGAGTTCGAGAAGCCCAAAAACGTGAACGAATACTTTTTCGTTGCGATTAAAATGCGGGAGAGCGGTGGATCGTATTTTTACGCCTTGGAAAAAGGAATCAGTTTTTTTGGTGTGGGGGAAGTGAGCGTACTTTTTGAGTGGCGATCCAGAGGGAATGTTTCCAAACTCGGCGGGAGGAATTATGAAGATCTCTCCAGCTTTCTACAGGAACTTGAAAAGGGCCGCCCGGTGAATTCTGGCGATAAATAATCCATCGTTGCGCTCTTTGTCTGCCCAAGGAACGTAAGGCGTAACGAGTGAGCTTTAAGGACGTGAAAAGGGAATAATCACGCCTCACGGTTCAATCGTCACGAACTCTCTACGCGAGAGCCTGATTCACAATCTCTTTCGCCTCGGCCTGGATCTGTCTGAGATGCTCTTCGCCTTTGAAGCTTTCGGCGTAGATTTTATAGATGTCCTCGGTACCGGAGGGACGGGCGGCGAACCAGCCGTTTTGGGTGCAGACCTTGAGGCCGCCGATGGCCGCGCCGTTGGCAGGCGCGTGCGTGAGCTTGGCGGTGATGGGTTCGCCAGCCAGCGTTTCTGCGGTGACCTGCTCCGGCGAGAGGGCGGCGAGCTTGGCTTTCTGTTCGCGGGTGGCGGGGGCGTCGACGCGGGCGTAGACGGGGGCGCCAAATTTTGCGGTGAGTTCCTGGTAGTGCTCGCCGGGATCCTTGCCGGTGACGGCGAAGATTTCGCAGGCGAGCAGGCAGAGGATGATGCCATCCTTGTCGGTGGTCCAAACCGTTCCGTCCTTGCGCAGGAACGATGCCCCGGCGGACTCTTCGCCGCCAAAGCCGTAGGAGCCATCGACGAGGCCGTCGACAAACCACTTGAATCCAACGGGTACTTCCTGCAAGTCGCGGCCAAGGTCGGCGGCGACGCGGTCGATCATTGAGGAACTTACGAGGGTTTTGCCGACGGCGGCGTCTTTTCGCCATCCGGTGCGGTGGGTGAAGAGATAGTGGATGGCGACGGCGAGATAGTGGTTGGGGTTGAGCAGGCCGGCGGATTGGGTGACGATGCCGTGGCGGTCGTAGTCGGGGTCGTTGCCGAAGGCGATGTCGAAGTCGTCTTTGAGGGCAACGAGGCTGGCCATGGCGTAGGGCGAGGAGCAGTCCATGCGCACCTTGCCATCGTGGTCGACGGTCATGAAGCCGAAGGAGGGATCGACGGCGTCGTTGCGGATGGTGAGGTCGATGCCGTATTTCTCGGCGATGGGTTTCCAGTAGCGGATGCCCGCACCGCCCATGGCATCGGCGCAAATCTTGAGGCCGGACTTTGCGATGGCCGCCATGTCGAGGACGTTGGCGAGGTCGTCGACGTAGGGGGTGATGAAGTCGTAGGCCACGGTGGTGTCGGCGGCGAGCGCGTCGGTATAATATAGGCTCTCGACCTCTTCGTTGTCATCGGCCAGCAGCTCGTTGGCGCGGTCGGCGATCCAGCGGGTGGTGTCGGTGTCGGCGGGGCCGCCATTGGGAGGGTTGTACTTAAAGCCGCCGGAATCGGGCGGGTTGTGCGATGGGGTGATGACGACGCCGTCGGCCGGTCCGTCGGTGCGGCCTTTGTTGTATTGCAGGATCGCGTGGGAGATAACGGGGGTGGGGGTATATCCGCCGTCCTGGTCGATCATTGCGGTCACGCCGTTGGCGGCGAAGACCTGCAGCGCGGTTTTTTCGGCGGGGGTGGAGAGCGCGTGGGTGTCCTTGCCGACGAAGAGCGGACCGGTAATACCTTCCTTCTCGCGGTATTCGCAGATGGCCTGCGCAATGGCCATGATGTGGTCTTCGGTAAAGCTGGTGTTCAGCGAGGAGCCGCGATGGCCGGAGGTGCCGAAGGCGACTTTCTGGTCGGGACGGGTCACGTCGGGCTGCGTTTCGTAGTAGAGGCTGACGAGTTCGGCGATGTCGGGCAGCTGTGCTGCTGCAACGGGTTTTCCTGCGTTTGGATGGATGGCCATGGTTTTTCTCCTGTAAAAGGTCGGAACATAGAATAAAGCGCCCCTGCGTCTCAATATTATAACGTGACGAGTGAAGCGTGAGACGTGACCAGACGGAATCACGTCTCACGCTTCACTCGTCACGTTGATTATAAATTTCGGCCGAAATAGTAGTGGTTGGTTTCTTGCCGCGTGCTAGCCTCTGGCGAGTTTTAAATCAAGGGGATTTGGGCATGGGTGAGCGGTTGAGCAATGTGATGGAAAATACGGCATGCCGTGTGGCGCAGTTGCGGGCCGGGCGGTTGGCGCCGCATCATGTGATGCCCTATCTGCCGGTCTCGCTGGGGATGCTTTGCGACTGCCTGAATGCCATGGTGGATGGAGCGGCGGTTTGTGCGGAATCCAAGGATGGGGTTGTTGAATATGTATTCAGCGCCTATGCCGATCAGCCAGCTGGAGACGGCGTGCTGGCCGTGTCGAACTGCGTGGGTTGCTCGGCGGAACTGGATGCGGGCGGGGAAATTCTTTGCGGCGCATGTGCCGGTGTTTTTCGCCAGGAACTCTCTGTGCTGGCGGAGAAGACCGGTTGGCCGGCGCAAGCGGTTTATGAACATGAGATTCTCTATCTGGCGGCGCGGCAGACGGGGCCGGTGGCGGCGGAAACCCTGGCGGGTGCTTCGCGCTATACCCTGCGCTCGATGAAGAAAAAACTGGCGGGCATGGCGGAGGGCCGATTTTTGAAAGCGGAACCGGGCGATAAATCGGGGACCGTGGTCTACCGCTTCCCGGCACTGGCCTATCCGCAAAACCTGTTTCGTAAAAACCAGGGCATTATCCGCTCCTATCCGGCGTCGGTGATGGAGGATATGGAACAGCGGATTGTTCGTATTCTGTTTGTGCTGGGGTGCATCTTTTTGGCGATGCTCGCCTTGGCGTTTTCAGGAATCCCTTTCCCGTTGTTGGTGCCGGTCTTTCTCGTGGTGGCACCGGTGGCGGCTTTTGTAATTTGGCGGCATAAAAATAAAATAAAGGAGATATGAGATGGATATGAATTTTGAACAAAAGCCCGACCCTAACCTGGAGGCCTTGAAGAAGATTCTGGGCAGCGGTTTGGTTCCGGTGGGCATCGCGTTTGTGCTGATTGCGGCATTTTGCTTCATGACGATTCGCATCGATACCGTGAGCGGCGAGCAGGTGGGTATTATGCTCGACCGGTTTACCGGTGAAATCACGGTGGTTGAGGAGTCCGGCGCAAAAATCTACAACGGAATCCGCCACTCGTTTTCGGTACTGGACAAAACCCTCCAAACCTTGGAAATGACCGAGACCGCAGGCCGCGGCGATCGCAGCGGCAAGGACGACCTGAAAATCAAGACCATCGACGGCTCCGATGTCTATGTGGACATCAAGGTGCAGTACCGGATCATGACGGCGGAGGCCGATGTGGTCGTGACCGCCTCCGGATTGCGGGACAACTATAAGCAGAAATGGGCGCGCGACTACGCCCGCTCCGTTGTCCGAAACTACCTCGGCGAGTTGACCACCGAGGAGTTCTACGATGCCTCGAAACGCGATGCCAAACTGGTGCTGGCCCGGAACGACCTGAACGCGCGGCTCAATCCGTTTGGCTTGAACATTGGCAGTATCGTGATTCCCCAGCGTCCGCATTTCTATGCGGAGTATGAAGAGATGATCAAAAAGAAAAAGCTGGCCGACCAAGCCGTGCTCGAAGAGCAGTCCAAGGCCTTGGCGGCCAAGCAGAAACAGCAGACCCTGATTGTCCAGGAAACCAACCGCAAGAATGTGGCGGTGGAACAGTACGAGGGATCGATGCGCCAAATGGTGATCGATGCCGAGGCGGAATCCAACCGACTTCGCAAGGATTCCGATGCCTATTATGAAAAGGTAACTATCAACGCAACGGCTAAGCTCTATGAGCAGATCCAGACCGCCGACGGGATTATCGCGCAAAAAACGGCGGAAGCCGAGGGCATCAGCGAAATGAACAAGGCGCTGTCCGCGCCCGGTGGGCGGAACATGGTGAAACTCGAATATGCCCGCAAGCTGAAGGGCATCGCCATTTCCGGAAAACCGTTCACTTTGGAAGGGCATACGGAACGGTTCGAACATCTTAAAGGCGCCGCATCGGTCGGCCAATAATCCGGGAGGAACCCTCATGAAAATTATCAAAGCAATTTCATACATCATCATCGTTGCAATCGCCGGCGGTTGGCTGGTCTTCAAATCGCTCACCGTGGATGTCCCGATCGGGCAAGTCGGCGTGCGGATCCAGCAGTACGGCCTCTTCGGGAAAAAAGGGGTGGTGGAGAAGGATTTCGGACCCGGATGGCATCGGAACCTGGGGCCCATCGATAAATGGGAGCTGTTCGACAGCACCGTCCAAACCCTGGAAATGACCCGCGAACCCAACCGGGGCGACGTCCGTAGCGTCGACGACGTCAAGGTGCAGTCGGCGGATGGCTATGCCATCTCGCTGGATGTCACCATCAAGTATCGGATCGCATCCGGGAAAGCCAACCAGCTCTACCGGAAGCTGGGATCGGGGTCGAAATATAAAACCATTGTCCGCAACGAGGCCCAGAGTGCCTGCATGGGCGCTTTCGGCACCATGAAGACGGAGGACTTCTACAACCCCGAAAGAAGGCGGCAGGCCGCCGTCGACGTGCGCGAAATGCTCGTCGGGACGCTCGGGGCAAAGAACATCAATGTGATCGATGTGCTGATCCGGTCTGTGCAGTTCGACCCCGAGTATGAAAACAAGATCCGCCGGAAAAAGCTGGCCGACCAGGAAGTGGAACTCAATATATCCATGGCTGCGGCCGAGCGGATGAGCGGTAAAACACAGGTCATTGAAGCGGAAACCACCAAACTGGTTAAACTCGTCGAGAAGGAAAAAGAGGCCGAGCTCATCAGCATGAAAGCCGAGACCGATCTCCAGATCGCCACCATCCGCGCCAATGCCGGTCGATACGTCACCGAAAAGCAGGCCGACGCCGACCTCATCAACGCGCAGAAAGGGGCCGAAGGGCTGCTGAAGGTCAGAGTGGCCGAGGCCGCCGGGGAAAAGCTCCGCAACGAAGCCATGCAAGGCAGCGGCGGCAATATTCTCGTGGCCCTCGAAGCCGCCCAGAATCTCGACATTGTTTCGATCGAAGTCTCCACCGTTGATCTGGACTTCCTCGACCTCGACGCCATGGCCGAGAAACTCGGTGCTGGATCGGGGGAATAGCGAAAGAGTTGTTTAGACGGGATGACAGGATTTTTAGGATCGAATTCCAGTACGTTGGGAAATCCGGTCCATCCTGTTATCCTGTCAAAAACCTTTTTGTCGGCTTGAGTGCCGTAGGCAAACCGGCATGTTCCCATCTTTATCAATCTAACCAATAGATAGGAGAAGGGGTATGGCATCGGCAGCAGCACGGCAGATTTTAGTGGCATCGGACGCGGATTGCACGGATCTGGAAAAGATTGGCTTCGCCGAGCTCGGCGAAGCCCAGCAGTTGAAGAAGGGAAAATAGCGGAGGCAAATGCTTAATCGAAAGAGATTTGCTTCTGTGATTCGGGGAACTGCCGCTCTTTTGGCGGTGGTTGTGTTCTCTGGATGCGCGACGCAGAAGGTGCAGTTTACCTCTATTCCTCCGGGGGTCACGGTCACGGTCGGCAAGAAGCAGGGGATTACGCCCTGTACGTTACGGGTGTCCAAGGAAGAGGGGCCGGCAGTATTCCGATTGCCTTCGGGCGAGGAGATGGTTTTGCCATTGTATGGCTTGGACTCGCATTCCAAGGAATCCGTGGAGGCTTCGGGAACGGTTCTTGGCGGTACCTTGATGGGGGTCGGCGGGGCGGTGGCAATTGTCGGCGGCGTGGTTTTCTTTGCCGTGCTTGCTTTGGATGGCGATGATGAAGACGATTTGTGGTCGAGTGTTGAAGAGGACGATGGGAATGATGAACTCCTTGGGTACAGTCTCGTGGTGATGTTGTGCGGGGGCGCGGTG
>DAOVNC010000343.1 GCA_030630445.1 Kiritimatiellales bacterium
GAGGTCTACGCGACACCCAGTATCGGCATCGCAATTTATCCCGGCGCCGGTGAAACTGCCGAACGCCTGATAAAAGCAGCCGATCTCGCAATGTACCAGGCAAAAAGTCGTGGCGGCGGGCGTTTTCAATGCGTTGATGGAGGTGGGCTTTTCGCTTCTGCTGGGTGTGCTGGGCGGGGTCGTCTTGCATAGAATTACGAAGGACAAGCACGCGACAAACGAGATCCTGATTGTTTTGCTTGGCGTCATTTTTATCACTACGGCCTTTTCGATCGTTTTCCACCTTTCGCCGCTGCTGACTAATATGGCGACCGGCAGCGCGCTGGTGAACCTGTCCGCGCGCAACCACCGTCTGTTCCGGGTTCTCGAACCATTTACGCCGCCGCTCTACGCGCTCTTCTTTGTCATTGCCGGCACTGAACTGAGGCTCGATGTCATATTGCGAGGCGACGTCCTCCTTCTAGGCACGGTGTATATTCTCACCCGCGCGGTCGGTAAATATGGCGGCATCTGGGTGGGCTGCACCATGAGCGGCGTCGGCAAGCCCATTCGCGAAAACCTCGGGTGGTGCATGCTGCCGCAGGCCGGGGTGGCCATCGGGCTGGTTCTTCTGATCCAGGCCTCGCCCCTGATGCAAGGGCTGTCCGCCGGGCAGCAGGCGGTGATTCATAACATGGTGAACATCGTGCTTCTTTCTGTTTTTGTGAACGAACTGGTCGGGCCGCCGCTTTCCAAAATGGCCATCATTCGAGGCAACCAGATGGAGGAGGGGTTGAATTAAGAATTAAGATTTCAGAATTAAGAATTGTGGGTCTGCGACAGCTTTATTGAAAAAAGGCCAACGCCGCTTGAGTTCCGCCATTCTTCATTCTGAATTCCTACTTCTTCATTATATTGATGTTGCAACAAACGTTATTTATTGAGAAACGCAAGATGAATCGAAGTGAGAAAGGAAGATACGAATGAACCTATACGATATTACCAGCGAGGAGGCGTGCGCGGTCAACCTGCCCGCGAAAACCCTGGAGGAAATCCTCCGGACCATCGCCACCCATGCAGCACGGATTCCCGCCCTCTCCGAAGTGGACGAGGAGGAAATCTTCCAGGGACTGCTTCATCGGGAAGAGCAGGGCAGCACCGGCTTCGGGGGCGGGATTGCCATTCCGCACGCCCGCTTCGAAAAAGCAAAGGGGTTTGGGTTCTTCATCGTCACCTCCCGGCGGGGAATCGACTTCGGCGCCATGGACAAGAAAAAGGTCAAGGTCTTCTTCGTGCTGCTCGGCCCGGCCGACGGCGTACGCGAACATCTACAGATTCTCGCCGCCGTTTCCAACATCATCGCCCGGTCCAACATTAAAAACGAGCTGCTCAACGCAACGACCCGCTCGGTGGCCTACGAAATCTTTCTCAGCAAGACGCAGGACAAAAAACCGAAGCACCTGCAGGAAAAACAAAAGCTGCTTCAGGTCGTTCTCTACGAAGAGATGTTCTTTTACGACCTTCTCGAATTCTACATCGAGGAAGGCATCGATGGCGCCACCGTGATCGACTCCTCCGGCATGGGGCAATACATTTCCAACATTCCGCTTTTCGCCAGTTTCATCGGATTCATGAACGAAAATAAAAACCGGAGCCGGACCATCATGGCCATGGTTCCAGAAAGCCGGGTCGAAGCGCTGGTTGCGGGGATCGAACGGATCACCGGCGATCTGGAAAAAAAGCAGGGGGCCATGATTCTGGTGCTCGACGTAGCCTTTTCCAAAGGCACGATGAAAATGATGTAGCGGCCACCGACTCGCGAATTACGCATTACTTGGCTTGAGGCGCTTTGCCGCAAACGGTATACATGACGCTCATTTTTTATCGGAGCAGGTTTATGAAAGTACCGGTCAGTTGGCTGAAGGAATATGTCGGGTTTGAGGATACCATCGAGGGTTTGGCGGACAAGCTGACCTTTGCGGGGTTGGAAGTGGAGGCGATCGAAACGGTTGGCTCGGACTTTGCCGGCGTGATAGTGGGCGAAGTGGTGAATATCGAGCCGCATCCGGGAGCCGACAAGCTGCGCATGTGCAGGGTTGAATATGGCGCGGCGGAAACGATGCGCGTGGTCTGCGGCGCACCGAATGTGGAAGTCGGCGGAAAATATCCCTTCGCTCCGGTCGGAACCACGTTGCCGTGCGGCATCACGCTCAAGAAGGCAAAGATCCGCGGTGAAGTTTCGATGGGCATGCTCTGCGCCAAGGACGAGCTAGACCTCGGTGAAGACCATTCCGGCCTGCTGGTGCTCGATGTGGAATTGGCACCCGGAACCCCGTTTGTAAAAGTGTGGGGCGAGCCGGAAACCGTCATTGAACTTGAAATCACCCCGAACCGTCCCGACTGCCTTTCGATGATCGGTGTCGCTCGTGAAATGGCGGTTTTGTATGGATCCGAGCTAAAGCTTCCAACTTTTGAGATTTCTGAAACCGACGAGGATGTGAATGCCGAGATTGCGGTAGCCGTTGAGGACCCCGAAAAGTGTCCACGCTACACCGCACGCGTTTTAAAGGATGCGAAGATTGGCCCGTCGCCGGAGTGGATGCAAAAGCGCCTTGAGGCGGCAGGTATTCGCCCGATCAGCAATGTGGTGGATATCACCAACTATGTGATGCTCGAAACCGGCCATCCGCTGCACGCGTTTGACAAGACCCTCGTGGCGGGTAACCAGATCATCGTCCGCACGGCCAGGCCCGGCGAAAAGATGCACACGCTCGACGATACCGAGCGCAAGCTGACGGAGGATATGCTCGTGATTGCCGATGCCGAAAAGCCGTCGGCCATCGCGGGCGTCATGGGCGGAGCGGATAGCGAAATCAAGGACGACACGTCGACTATCCTGCTCGAAGCGGCCGCGTTCGAAACCTCGACCATTCGCCACACGGCGAAGAGCCTCGGTCTGATTACCGATTCCTCCTACCGCTTCCAGCGCGGCGTCAACACCGACTCCGTTGAATGGGCGAGCCGCCGCGCCACCGCATTGATGTGCGAACTGGCTGGCGCGAAGCTGTGCAAAGGTGTGGTCGATTCCTGTTCGCAACCGAAAGAGCAGGTCAAGATTCCGTTCAGTTGGAAGCGTATCGAGGCGATGGTCGGCACAGAGATTTCCACTGACCAGATGAAGCAAATTTTCCAGACCTTGGAAATCGGTATCGAAGATGATCGAGGGGAAACCGCCGTGGCCGTAGTGCCGAGCTTCCGACTCGACCTTGAGCGCGAGGTGGATTTGGTGGAGGAAATTGCCCGCATCCACGGCGTCGATAACATTCCGGCCAAGACGCCGCTAGCGAAGGTAATTCCCGATGCCGACGACTCCCGTGTCTGGGCGATTGCCGAGCTGCGCGGTCGGTTGCAGGGTTTTGGCGTGAGCGAGATTTTGAACTATACGCTCGTCAACCACCCGTTGCTCGATCTCTTCGACAAGGACAACCGTGAAAGCCGCGAAGAGCTACCGCATCCGATTAGTGCGGACCAGTCGGTACTGCGCACGTCGCTAATCCCGCAACTGGTCGAAAGCCTCGGTCGCAACCATTCGCGGCAGATCAACGAGGCGTGTTTCTACGAACTCGGCCGCGTTTTCAACCGCGTCGACGGTGCGCCGGTGCAGACCGAAATCGTATCGCTCGGCATGATGGGGCCGGTGGGCCGCTCGCTGCTCGAAAAGCGCGCGCCGGTTTCCGACGAGGAAATGTTTGTCTGGATGAAGGGATTGGTTGAAAAGTTGTTGTCCGCCCAGAAAATTGAAAAGGTTTGGTTTTCCTCTTATGATCGTCCCCAGTACGAGCCGGGCAAGGCGCTCGACATCTATGTGGATGACACGAATATTGGATGGTTGGGATTGGTAAATCAGACTGCCCGCAGCGAGTGGCGGCTAACCGGCCCTATCGCTGCGGCGGAACTAATGCTTGATGCAC
>DAOVNC010000407.1 GCA_030630445.1 Kiritimatiellales bacterium
ATCATTAGCGACTTCTCGGGCAAAGGTGTAGTGCGGGCCTCTCTGCTTGCAGAGGGCGCGCCCCCTGCGGGAGGCACGCGCTACACCCACAGGGTGAAGAAAACACGGGGTCGCTAATGATTCAGGTTATTAAAACCTCTGTCTCGGAATGAAGTTGAACCGCTGGTTGAAAACAGTAGACTGCGACCGTGGTTTTGGGAGCTCCTTGTTGATAGGGAGTTTCGTCAAAAACACGCAAAAACGGAGGACAGAGCATGAGAGCACTCATTCCAATCGCCAACGGCTGCGAGGAAATGGAAGCCGTCATCATCATCGACACGCTGCGGCGCGCCGAGTGGGGCGTTACCGCGGCGGGCCTCACCGCCGGAACCATCGAAGCCGCAAATGGCGTCAAGCTGGTTCCCGACATCCCATGGGATCAAATCAATCCCGACGACTTCGATGTGCTGCTGCTTCCTGGGGGCTTTGGTGGAACCATGGCGCTAAGCGAGCACCCCGGCGTCCAGCAGGCGCTCCGCGACTTCAATGAAAAGGGCAAGTGGATCGGTTCCATCTGCGCCGCCGCCCTCGCGCTGCATGCCGCCGGAATCCTCGAAGGCAAAAAATTCACCTGTTATCCCGGCGTTGAACAAAAGCTGCCGGCGAATGTACAGCCCGTGAACGAAGCCGTCGTCGTCGACGGCCATCTCATCACTAGCCAAGGCCCCGGCACCGCCTTCGAGTTTGCCCTCAAGGTTATCGCCGAGTGCAGCAGCCCCAATGCGGCTAACGCCGTTAGGCAGGGGTTGTTGCTGTAGCGTAGTGGCGGATTCCAATCTGGCATGTGGCTCCATGAAGGAGTGCTGGAAAAACCGGGATAAATCTTTCCTGTGGGGGCCATGGTGGCATACGTTTCCCGAATGTTTGGAATCCGCCATATATATCTTATTTTGGTGTGCGCGCTTGCAGTGGTTGCTTATGGGAATCCCTCGGTTCCGCAACCGGATGCATCGGCGGTTCGGGCGGCGATCGAGGATCTGGTCGAGACCTTCGGAGAGCGCTATCCACGCGGTAAGGAATTCCTCCGCCGGCTCGAAAACGCGGGTGCGGCGCAACTTGCGGAGCTCCAGCGCGAGGCGCTGTTGGCCAACCCGCTGGTTAGTGGCCAGCCGATCCTGTTTGTGGCGCGGCGGCAGTATGCACCCGACCACCACAATACGGCTACCCTCTTTCAGACGGGCGAGATCAACGCCGGGAAGTATGCACCGCTCGGAATCCTTAAAATGCTCGATGTGGCCAATGGATGGCGCATTACCACGGTATTCGACCCCGGACCGACGGGACTCGCCCGCGATCCGGAAATCAGCTTTGACGGGAAGCGAATCGTTTTTTCGATGCGTAAAAACAGCGACGACGACTACCACATCTACGAAATCAACGTGGACGGTTCCGGGCTGAAGCAGCTTACCTCCGCACCGGGCGTTTCGGACATCGACCCGCTCTATCTTCCGGACGGAAGCATCGTGTTCAGTTCATCGCGCGAACCGAAATACTGCATGTGCAACCGCCACATCATGGCCAACCTTTTCAAGATGGAGGCGGATGGCGCAAACATCCATCAAATCGGCAAAAGCACGCTTTTCGAAGGGCACAGCGCCCTGATGCCGGACGGGCGGATCCTGTACGACCGCTGGGAATATGTGGATCGGAACTTCGGCGACGCCCAAGGGCTTTGGACGGTTAATCCCGACGGCACAAACCATGCAATCTACTGGGGCAACAACACCGCATCGCCGGGTGGGGTGATCGATGCCCGCATGATTCCGGGCACCCAGCTCTGCATCTGCATCTTCGGTTCCTGCCATGATCGCCCATGGGGGGCGTTGGCCATCATCGATCGGCGCAAAGGTGTCGATGGTTCGGCACCGGTGGTTCGCACCTGGCCGCCCGAAGCCGCCAAGCTGGTGGCGGCGCGGGTTGACAAGGGTTATGGATACGACCGGTTCAAAAAGGTATATCCGCGCTATGAAGACCCCTGGCCGCTGAGCGATAAATATTTTCTGGTCTCGCGCACCATTGGGCAGGGGGAGCAGATGGGTATCTACCTGCTCGATGTTTTCGGCAACGAGATGCTGCTGCACACCGAAGAGCCGGGTTGCTACGACCCGATGCCGATTGCGTCGCGTCCAGCCCCCTCCGTGAAACCTGCCATTCGAAACTTTTCCGACGCCACCGGAAGCTTCTATGTGCAGGATGTCTACATCGGCACCCACATGGATGGGGTGGAGCGAGGAAGCATAAAATACTTGCGCATCGTCGAGTCGCCGGAAAAACGGAACTGGACGAAGATGGACTGGAAAGGGCAGGGGGCGCAGGCCCCCGGCATGAACTGGCATAATTTTGAAAACAAGCGCATTCTCGGAACGGTGCCGGTGGAAGAGGATGGCTCGGCCTACTTCGAAGTCCCCGCCGACCGCTATGTTTTTCTTCAGGTGCTGGACGGAAACGGTATGATGGTGCAGTCGATGCGCAGCGGCACCATGCTCCAGCCCGGCGAACGGCAGGGCTGCGTGGGCTGCCACGAAAACCGGGTGGAGGATGCGCCCCCGCCCAGAGCGGTAGCTGCGCTGAAGCGCAAACCCAGCAAGCTCAACGGATGGCATGGCGCGCCGCGCATGTTCAGCTATATGCAAGAAATTCAGCCCATCTTCGACAAGCACTGCCTGGCCTGCCACGACTTTGGTCAAAAAGGTGCGGAAAAACTGGTGCTGGCGGGCGACCGCACCCTGTCGTTCAATGCATCCTATATCGATCTGTGGACACAGGGTTTGGTCTCCGGAATCGGCGGTGGTCCGGCGCATATCCAGTCCGCCTATTCGTGGGGATCGCACGCCAGCAAGCTGATCAAAACCCTGCGGGACGGACACAACGACACGAAGCTCTCCGCCGAAGAGATGGATCGGCTCATTACCTGGGTGGATCTCAACGCGCCCTACTATCCGGTCTATGAAAGCGCCTATCCCGACAACCCGTGTGGCCGTTCCCCGCTCACCGCCGCGCAGGTGAAACAACTTGAACAGCTAACCGGGGCTAGGTTTGTCACCGGCCACAACCAAAAACATCGCGCGCAACTCAGCTTTGACCGTCCCGCGTTCAGCCCCTGCCTCGCCTCGC
>DAOVNC010000418.1 GCA_030630445.1 Kiritimatiellales bacterium
AGAACCGTAAAAAGGAGAACCGATGATCAAGCATATTGTGATGTGGAAGTTTAAGGACGGGGTGGTAGAGGCGGACAGGCTGGAGATGAAGCGGCAGCTGGAGGCGCTGAAGGGCATGGTGCCGAGTCTGGTGGATATCGAGATTGGACTGGATCTGTCCAAGAAAGAGGCGTCGATGGATATGGTGCTCTATTCCGAGTTCCAAACGCTGGAAGATTTGGCGGCCTATGCCGTGCATCCGGAACACCTGAAGGTGGTGGATTTCGTCAAGCCGCTGGTGTGCGGTCGGGCGGTTGTGGACTACGAGGTTTGATTGACCGCGAGAGAACGCAAGGAAACGCAAAAGGCGGAGCCACCGTCAGGCGGCGAAGATGCTATTTACTCCTTCAACGAATCCGCGTTCTTTAAGGATCGCTCGGATTTGGTCGCGGGCACCCCGCTTCCCGACCATGGGCAGCACGAAGCAGGTGCCGGGGGCGGGGATCTCCGAGGGCATGATGACGGGCGTCCCGCAGTTTAGGCGGCGCGGTTTGATATCTACGTAACGGGTAATTCGTAATCCGTAACTTTCCAGAATAGCGACTCGCTTGCGGGTTACCCGCCCTGCCCCCCAGATAATGATGTCGGGGTGGTGGGGGTTGTGTTTTTCGAGCCATTGGGAGAGATATTCGGCCTTGGTTTCGTAGAAGGCGTCGATGCTGTAGCGGGGGTCGGTGCGCGAAAGGCGATTGGGCGGGTCGTTCCAAACCACGAGTTCCTCATCAACCTTTCCGGCCTTGACGCCGTTGGCCATCCAGCGCAGCCACAATTCATAGTCCTCTGGGAACGGGCCGTCGCGATAGGCTCCGAATTGCTCGGACAATTCGCGGCGGAACATGGTGGACGGGTGGGCAAAGGGCGATTCGATGAAGCGGTTGAGCGCGATCTTCTCCGGCTCGATCAGCGAGTTGATCCAGTCGACGTGGGCCGAATACCCGGCCTGCCTTTCGCGGTCGCCGCCAAAGCCGACGCGGCACCCGACAAGCCCAATCTTCGGGAACGCATCGAGGAACGAGGCCTGCTTCTCGATGCGTTCGGGGTGGCAGAGATCGTCGGCATCCATCCGGGCGATATAGTCGCCGCGGGCGGCGGCCAGCCCGTCGTTGAGCGCGGGGGCGATGCCCCGGTGCGAATGGTCGAGCAGCTTGAGGCCGGGCTGGCTTCGCAGGATCTCCAGCGTCCCGTCGGTCGCTCCGTCGTTGACGACGATGATTTCCATCGACCGAAAGCTCTGCGCCCGCAGGCTTTCCAGTGCGTGGGAGACCGTGGATTCGGCGTTGTAGACCGGCATGACGACGGAAACTTTCATGCGTGGAGTAAACCACGAAACGTGCAGATCATTGAGCATGAATTGCAATAAAATCACACAAAAACAGGCGGTTTTTTAAGTGATTTCGCGTCGGGAATTACCTAGAAAATAGTTCTTGTGCTCCCTGCAACAATGACCTACGTTCTCGAAATTGAGAAATTTTTGAACATAGGAGAAGCTTTCCGTATCTGATACCATGAACGAATGTCCATATCGCTTGAAAAATGATTTTCCATCAATGACCAACAGGATGCAGTATTTTTAATTCTAAAATTCAACTCAATGCATGCGAACCGGTCTATGGGTCGACTTGCATAAAAAAAGGAAGAACATGAAAAAAACACTGATCGCAGTACTATGTATGGGGTTGTCGAGCGGGGTCTTTGCGGCACCGGCGACGTTGGTTCAGTCGGTCACTTATAATGGCGAAACCGTTACGATGCAGTTGACGCAGGAGACTCTGCGCGGGTCGGAATTCGAATTGTGGTCGCAGAACAGTTCCGGCGGATACGATGTCATCACTCCGGTGGACGAGCGCTCCTACATGGGCACCGTGGATGGATATCCCGGCGCGGTTTCTTGCGGTATTCTCCAGGACGATGGCCAGTTTCGGGGCGCGGTCTATTTCGACCGCGGCGTAACCTGGTTTACATTGGGCACGACGGTGGTCGAGACCCGCGCCTTGGACTACGGCACATTCAGTGCGTTTCAATACCCTTCGGCACCCACGGTGGGTGCGGGCCAGGCGGGATCGACCATGTATGCCTACGATCTGGGTGTGGATGCCGACTATGATTATTTCAGCAATGCGGGAAACAACGTGGCCAAGGCCTTCGAGGGCATCGAATATTCCGTCTGCCTAGTCCGTGCAATCTATATGCGCGATGCGTTGCTACGCCCGTATCTCGGCCGTGTGATCATCCGCGCAACGCTCGCGCAAGATCCCTACACCGGCCTGTCGCAAGGGGACTATCTCGGTGCGCTTAAGACGGAATGGAACACCAACCACACCGATGCAAACCGCGATTTGGTTTCGGGTGCTTCTCCAACAAAAATCGGCGGCGGATTGGCGTGGGTCGGCGTGGTTGGTTCCAGTAGCGGATATTCGGTCAGCCAGAGCAACAGCAGCGGAAATTTCGACGTGGTTTTCCGCCACGAGATGGGTCACAATTGGGGTTGTGGACATTTCGAGGGAGGCTTGCCGGAAGGAAAAGGGATCATGGGCGGCAATGCACCCGCGCGCTTCAGCGGTTGCGAGCTATACATAGTTCTCAACCACCGCACCAGTAGAGTGGCTTACCTTGACGGCGAGGGAACCTATACCGCCATTGAATTACCACCCTACGCCAGCATGGATGCAGGGGAGTTTACACAGACCCTTGACTCATCGATAACATTCAACGTGCTGGCCAACGACCACGATGCCAATGGGCAGACGGTGAGCCTGTACTCCTACGATGGAACGTCGGCAAACGGCGGCTCGGTAACCCAGCAGGGACAGAATCTGGTTTATGCACCTCCGGGCGCGTTTTTGGGCACGGACTACTTTACCTATACGATCACGGATACGGTGGGAAGAACCGCGAAGGGCGTCGTAGTTGTCGATGTCCAGCCGAACGATTCGCTGCGGCTGTATCTTCCGCTGGATGAAACGAGCGGAACCATCGCCGATGACCAGTCGGCCTTTGAAAAC
>DAOVNC010000281.1 GCA_030630445.1 Kiritimatiellales bacterium
AGCCCCAAAATAGTCGGCATAGGGCCCCCCCGCCGGTGTGCTTGCATTGGTGATGGAGCTATCAAAAAACCAATAGTTTTCATAGACCGTATTCAGTACAAACGGCTCATCTGCGGAGGCAGAACAAGGAACGAGAAATAAAAAACAACCCGCCAAAAGCGAAAATACACTCTGGAATGCGAAACCCCGTTTTTGTTGATTTGATTGCATCGTTCTCCTGGTTTCCTTACTTTACGCGCATGACGTAGCAGAGAGCATAAAAGGGCGGGCGGTTTTCGTGGGACTCATCGTTTCCGGCCCAGTTGGTGTCTGAATTTTCCTTTCGGCCTTTCCAGTATCCTTGATTGTCATGCTCCGCAGCTAAATAACCATGATCATCTGTTCGCGAAGAATAAGCGTGATGATGTTTTGGCATTTGCCCTTCGGTCAAGGTCACCCGCTTTTCGCCACCAGTAGCTCCCACCGAATAATCCGACCCAGCCCCCACCAAAAACCGATCACGAAGGTCGGGCGTTACATGCCCCGAATGAGACCCTCCATCGCACAAAGCCCAGCCCGACGGAATGGCGGATGCCGCTCCCGACCAAATAATAATTCCGCCCAGCGGAATGGTTCCATGTCCAGAAACGGTGGATGGGTCTGTTACGCTTAGGCTTCCCTTCACCTGCAACGTGCCATCCACTGTAGTGTCTTTGTAAACATGGAGGTTTTCACGTAAATCGGTCTGTGCGGAAATTACCGTTTTTCCACCAATCGTTACCGTTCCGGGAACCATGAAGTTCTCCTCGGCTTCGTCGGCAAAGGTGGAGTGATAGGCTTCGGTACAGTTTTGGGCGTGCATGGCAAACGGGGCACTGACGAGCCGTTGGCGTGGACTAATCTCGGGTGCGCTAATCGAACCCGTCGGCCCTTGGGTTATTTTTAGTCCCAAATAACGATCCGCTCCCATAAATGCTTGGCGAAGATCGTTGGTTTGCGGCGTTGGATTTGTTAACTCGCCGCCATCGTTTGTGATCAAAATATTAAACAAGCCATTCGTTACCACATGCACCGGAAAACTGCGTCCCCACTCCGCATACGAAGCATCGGTTGAAGTAGGATGTCCCCACACACGAAACTCCACATGATACACCCCCGAATCAACGGGCTTGCCATCCGTTGGATTGGTCAGCTTTCCCTGATAATTGATCGCCGCCGGAATATTAACTTGTCCATTCGCGACACTCGTCACTAAAAAGAGGCCGCACATCCACTTGCTTATCTTTGATTTCATACCCTTATTCTCCATTCAACTCATTTAATTTAAAGTGTGTAGTGTGCTAATCCGTCGGAGCGAAAAAATGCCCTCTACCAAAATCGGTTGTGCACGCAACCCCGTCAGCGTTTCGCGATAGACCCCGCCATTCATATCCACACCCCACAAAGGATGCGCCACCGCATTACTCGATGTTCCGTCCGAAAATTCCATCGTAATCTCTCGGCTCACCGTCAATGTTTCCACGGCATTGGAGTGTGTATTATAATCCCAGTCCTTGTTGTCGTGCATCGGATTATAGCGATGTAAAAAAGGATTCAACGGATCATTGCAATCCAGCGTAATCGTTCCCGTTAGCGCATTCGAAAAACTACCCGACAAAACAACCGGTTCCATAAAGGGGAAATTAACCGAGCTAATTCGACTTATCTGAGTGGCATTGGCTGGAAGATCTGTTCGGTCGGCATAAAGTTGATACGTTCCATTGGTCGTAGAAAGTGGCGCCCAGGCCATAAAGATCTCCTGCAACAGCTTTGCCTGCCCACTATCGTCCACATGCACAATCATCCGAAACGAACAGAGCGAGTCCGTCGAAAGAAGGTTTGTTGAAGAATAAGCCGGGCAATTTACTTGGTTCAATACGACATCTCCTACCCAAAGCCCTTTATCTGCGTGCTGTGCTTCCGTTGGAGGATTTTCGCTGTCCTCTTTTAGTGCAAGCGCTTTTAAGGTCTCATTTTGTGCCTCAACTCCCACATGACATAACACCGAACCATCAAACCCGCTGATCTCCAAAACGCTTTGGTAGCTTGCTCCATTTGTTCCCGTTGGATGATACGTCGCAAAATCGCCGCGCCGAACCCCAAATCGCACCAGCCACTCCTCCCCCGGAGCCAGGGTCTTGCTCAAAGGCTCTCCCATCACTAAATCAACCCAATCCCAATGATGCTCCATTGCATTATAAACCAAATGAGAAAGCGGAACATCGCCCGCCCGCTCCAAAAACGCCCCATCTTCTGGTGGATTTTCAGAAGCAATTTGCCGAATTGAAACCGTTAGCGAATCCGTATTGGAAGGATTAATAACCGTCATATCTTGTTCCGACAAAACCGTTCCAAAATTCATCTCAAGCCCTCTCACATCCACGGGCATCGGGGTCGTATGTTTTGGAGCCATCCCGCACCCAATCCAATATGCGGCTCCAGGGATAATAGGGGTTCTGGCTGGCGCAACAATGCACTGCCCCTTGCCATCAACTCCCAACGAATACAACTCGTTCTCAAACCCGCGTGTCGTATCAATGCAATCTGTGTGTTGGAAGAAATCGGAAAAGAGAGGTGGATGAGAAGGGTTCGCCGGGAATCCTACTAAATTTAATGCATGCGGAACCCACTCATACGAAGGCAAGCGGGGTTGTCCCTTAATTAAAACAGAAAACGGTGCCGCAGTTGGATCCACCTTCACTAAATAAGCACTCGAAGCACTCATGCCAAACAACCGACGCAAAAAAGATTCGGGATTTGAGGCTGGAAACCAAACCAACCAATGCGGATCATCCGGCAGCAATGTATTGGGATCCACATCAAAATCGATCGTTGAAAAACGCTTGTTCCACATCCAAACGCTCTCTACCGGTTGACCCTCAAAAAGGGCATCGATCGATTCCGCAGCAGGCTGAACATTCAGATAGATTGCATTCCACCCCGGCTTTAAATCAACCTGTTGCGTCATCCATTGCGCAGAACAAGGCAAAACAAAAGCCAACAAAACCAAGACGAAAACACCTCTTCCACCAAATCTCTCAAACATTAGCTATCGACGCCTCCCTCACAAATAAGAATACCCCACGACCCATGAGATTATTCCTAATGCCTAACGAAAGTCAAGCTTCCTCCAAGTCGCCAAAAATTGCTGAAGGGATACGAGGAGGAGTTGATTTCCCCTCATAATTATGCTCTCGTTTCCCATGGTTTTTCCTCCTTTACATCTGTTTCCCATAAAATCGGCTTTCACTGCGCCCCCCCTTTCGCCCACCCCCCGATCCATGCGCCTTTCAAGGTTCTTGCGCTTCTTTGTGATCCCCTTTCTTTTCATCTTTGGCTGTTCCAAGGAAAACGTTCAAAAGCCCGCAACATCCGAGCCGGTGCTTGTGCAACAATATCGGCAGGGGTCGACCCTCGTGGTGGTTTCGCTCAGCGAAACCAATATTCCAACCTCGGGAAGCCTCCAATTTACGCTGGAGATACATGCCCCGCCCCCGAACAAGATTATTTTCCCGGAGCTGGAAGGCTTGGTCGAACCCTTCACCATTTCTGGAGGCTACACCGAGCCGCCCCTAACCCTACCCACCGGAAAGCAGCGGCACCGTCGCGTCTGGACGCTGATTCCCGCCCTGCCGGGCGAGACCGTTTTCCAGGCCATGGAAATTGCCGGAGCCGCGAGCATCACGACCGAGCCCATCGCCGTCTCCGTATCCTCCCTGCTCCCCCGGGGGCTGGAGACCTTCGAGATCAAAGACATCGCCGCACCCGCAACCTTGCTTCCCGAACAGAGAACGCTGCGACGCAGCGGGCTGATCCTCGCGGGATCGGCCATCGCCATTGCGTTGGCCATTGCTTTCATCCGGCTCCAACGGAAAACGAAACCCCTCGCATGGATCCCCCCGCACGAAACGGCCTTCCACGCGCTGGAAACCCTTCCCGAAGATCCCATTGCCCGGCTCCACGAACTCAACCGTATCCTCTGCGAATACATCGAATACCGCTTTACCCTTCCCATGATTGGAAAAACCACCAGCGAAATTCTCCCCATCCTTGAAAACACCAAGATCAAAGGACTGACCCCTACGCTGGTTGGGCTCTTTGAACACGGGGAGCAGGTTCGGTTTTCGAACCGGGTGCCGGAAGGTTTTGTGGAAGAAGCGGAGCGGATTGCGCGGGAGTTTGTTGAAGCCACGAAATGGGAGGAGCCATGCGGCTAGCGTTTCCATGGATGTTGCTGCTGCTCCTGCCGGTGGTAAAAATGATCGCGGATCATTTCCGCAGGGGCAATGAGGCCGCGTTGGGATTTTCGTCGCTGGCGGCATTTAAGAAGGTGCCGCGCACGACGAGGCAACGGTTTATTCCCCTGCTCTTCTGGCTGCGGATTTTCTCGTTGGCCTTGTTGATCCTCGCCTTGGCACGGCCGCAGCGGCAGGAGGTGGCGCAGGGCATTCCAAAGGAAGGTATCGCGATCGAGCTGGTGGTCGATGTTTCCAGCTCGATGGATATTTCGATGCCGTTCCAGGATACCACCATGAGCCGCATGGAAGTGACGAAGCAGGTGGTCGAGAAATTTGCGACCGAACGGCCCAACGACTTGATAGGCCTGATCACGTTCGCGCGCTATGCCGACACGGTCTGCCCGCTGACGCTCAGCCACGATTCGCTGCTCTACTTTATCCGCGACCTCCAGATCGAATCGCGTCCGAACGAGGACGGCACGGCCTTTGGCGACGCGCTGGCCTTGGCGGCCGCCCGTTTGAAAACCGCGGAGGAACGCTACAGCACCGAAGACGACCGGCCCACCGAATATACCATCAACAGCAAGGTCATCATTCTGCTGACCGACGGCAACAACAACTGCGGCCGTCACCTGCCGATGGAGGGTGCCGCGCTGGCCGAGCACTGGGGCATCCGCGTCCACACGATTGCCATCACCGATCCACCGGAGATGAAAACCATCCAAACCCCGGAAGGGCCGGTACAGATC
>DAOVNC010000019.1 GCA_030630445.1 Kiritimatiellales bacterium
CTTCATCCTGCAAGGCGGAGTCGATACCGCCCTGATTAAATGGGCCGACTACGACGGCATCGGCCGCACGGTTCGCAACGGCATCAACTTTACCGAACGCGGCTTCGGCATCCGCGGCGCGGTCGGTTGCTCCGACCGCGGCCACACCGCTACCTCGCAGCTCACACCCGGCGACATCGACTGGGAACACATTTTCGGAACACTCGGAGTGCGCTGGTTCCACACCGGCGGCATCTTCGCCGCCCTCTCCGAAACCACCGGCGAAGTCGTCATCGAGGCCGCGCGCGCGGCGAAGAAGCACGGCACCATCGTCTCGTACGACCTCAACTACCGCCCCTCCCTCTGGAAAGATTTCGGCGGCCTCGAAAAATGCCGCGAGATCAACCTCGAGATCGCCCGACAGGTCGACGTTATGATCGGCAACGAAGAGGACTTCACCGCCTGCCTCGGCTTCGAGATCGAAGGCGCCGATGAAAGCCTCACCGACCTCGACATCGGCTCCTTCCGAAAGATGATCGCCAAAGCCGTCGCCGAATTTCCCAACT
This sequence comes from Kiritimatiellales bacterium, assembly GCA_030630445.1. Classification (GTDB taxonomy): domain Bacteria; phylum Verrucomicrobiota; class Kiritimatiellia; order Kiritimatiellales; family Pontiellaceae; genus Pontiella. Next base: position 546 of record DAOVNC010000019.1, read on the forward strand.
TCAAAGCCACCGCCACGACCCTGCGCGGCGTGAAAACCGCAACTGTCAACGACTGGGGCGCCATGTGCTGGTGCGAAGGCGAATTCCATGCCGCCACCCACCGCCCCGAGCTCGAAATCATGGACCGCGTCGGCGGCGGCGATAGTTTCGCCTCCGGATTCATCTATGGCCTGATGGAGCTCGGCGATCCACAGCAAGCCGTTGAATACGGCGCCGCACACGGTGCACTGGCCATGACTACGCCGGGCGACACTACCATGGCTACACTCGCCGAAGTCGAAAAAATCGTCGCTGGCACCGGCGCGCGGGTAGACCGCTAGGAGAAAGACATGCTGGACGAACTGTTAAAACGGCCGGTCATTCCGGTGATTGTAATCGACGATGCCGCCGCCGCCGAGCCTCTGGCGGAAGCCCTGCTGGAAGGCGGCATGGACGTGATCGAAGTAACCTGCCGCACCGCCGCCGCACCCGAAGCCCTCGCGCGCATCAAAAGGGCCTTCCCGAAAATGCTGCTCGGTGCCGGGACCGTGGTCACCCCCGATCAAGCCAAAATGTGCATCGATACCGGTATCGACTTTGGCCTTGCGCCGGGACTCAACCCCGAAACCGTCAAGCAGTTCCAAGCCTCGAAAACGCTCTTTATCCCCGGCGTCATGACCCCCTCGGAAATTGAGCAGGGCTTGGCACTCGGCTGCACAATGCTTAAATTTTTTCCGGCGGGTGCCGCTGGCGGCGCGAACATGCTCAAGAACCTCAGCGCCCCATACATGTCCCAAGGGCTCCGCTTCTGCCCAACCGGCGGCATCAGCCTCGACAATATGAACGACTATCTCTCGCTCCCGATGGTTAGCGCCATCGGCGGCTCATGGCTCGCCACGCAAAAGCAGATTGCCGCAAAGGAATGGGGTGCCATCACCCGGCAGGTCGAAGCCGCCCTCGCCAAAGCCGCCGAGCTTTAATACATCAACCCAATTCGGCGCGAACGCCCTGCTCTCCGTAGACAAAGGGCACTTTGATAAAGGCGATTTTCCGGCGGATATATTCCACTTCCGCATCGCCGGCGGCCTTGATGGCCTCTTCCCGGAGCGCGGGATCGCCGTTGCAGGCGGCGATGGCGGCCTCGACGGAACTGGTGCGGCTGGCCTTTGTGATCTCCGCCATCTCGAACAGCCCGAGGATGAGGTTGGCACCGTAGCCGCGCCCGATAAAATCGTAGCCGGGGTTGCCGCTGCCGTGGTTGGAGGTGGGCGCATGGTCGGGGCGGAAGACTCCCTGCCAGCCAATATCAACGAGCGTGTGAACCACCTTGGCCAGCTCTTCGCGGTGCTCGGCGTGGTGGCCTTCCCGAAAATTCTTGCCGTCGGTTTCAATGGGTCGCAGATGGATGTGCGGGAAAATCTCGTCGATGCCGAGTCCCTTCAAGCGGCCATAGTCGGCGATTTCGCGGATCATGCTGGTGATGTCGCGGTTTTTTGCGTTGGCCATCAGGGAGCCGATGCAAAGGTTTGCCCCGCAGCCGTGGTCGAGCAGGAATTTGTAGCCTTCGCATCCGCCGACGGCACGCGGCGTGCCGAGGAACGGGGTGAAGGCCGGGTCGTCGGAATGGCAGCAGAGCCGGACACCCGAGGCATTGGCCACCGGAACAACGTGGTCGAGAAAGTAGGCAATGTGTTCGCGCAACTCGGCCTCGTCCATGTTCTCATATTTTTGCACCGCGGCCCGGAAGTCTTCCAGCGTGAAACCCGCCTGTGCGCCGGGTAGCCCGGCGGTGAGCATATCAATGAGCTCCTGCTGGCGGGTGGGGTCGTCCTTTAAATATCTGTCCCAATAGCAGCGCCCCTCCTCGATCTCCTCGGCGGAGAACGAGCCGTCGTCGATATAGCCCTGTTCGGTTTCATGGCGCTTGAGCAAATGGATGTCGAAGGCGGTGAAGGCGGCATGGATGTATTTCAAACTCCGGGAGCCGTCGGGCAGAATGGCGATGCCCGTGCGGGTCCAGTCGGCCACGAGCATAAAGTTGCCGACCACGTTCTGAACACCGAAGCGCCCGAGATTGCGCAGGCTTTCGCTATAGTTTCGAATGTGCTTATCGCGATTCGGATTTCCGTTCTTAATGTCCTCGGTAAAAACCAAACTTTCAGCGATGTCCCAAACGAGTCCCGACGATTTTCCGTTGGAGGAGTACCAGTTGAGCCGTTCCATGCCTTCGAGCTCGTCCGGTGCCTCCGCGCAGGGCAGAAACTCCACCTCGATTTTTCGCCGTGCAATCTCGGCTTCGGTCCAAACCTCCCCGGCCGGAATGTGGTGCAATGCGGTGATGATATTGGTCACGCCCGGGGTCTGCCGGATATTTTGAATCGTGACGGTGTCCTCCGGGCCGAACCAGCGCATACCGGCGCGGACGCGCTCGCGATTCCAGTTTTTATTATAAATTTCGCTCATGGAGCCTCTCCTGTTTTCCAAACGCCGCGCAATATGGTTGAACAAAGGAAAAAAGGCAATGTGTTTGCTTGATAAATTAAGTCGAATAGCGTTATCTCAAACAATTGAGGAGTGAATCATCAAAAAAGGGTTCGACCCCATCAGGAGATCTAGAAATGACCGAAACCACACACACAAAATATTCCCTGCTTGTTGCAACCAGCATGGGAGTTCGACTGACCCCGATCGATTCGCAACCCTTCCATTGCAGCGACACCTTCAAAATGCAGGCCACTAGCGCCGAAAGCAACGTGGCAAGCGTTGCGTCATACCTGGGTCTGCCGGTCAAGGTGCTCACCGCATTTGTCAAGGACAGCCCCATCTCGCATTTCATCAAGGACAATATCCGCAGCCGCCGAATGGATTTCGAGGGCCCCGAGTTTGAACAGGACAACCCCTGGGGCTACCGCCACCAGATCAACATGGCCGACAGCGGCTGGGGCTCTCGCGGACCAAGGGTTCAAAACGACCGGGCCGGTGAAGTCGGGCGAGAGCTTAGCGTTGATTATTTTGACCTGGATCGAATCTTTGCGCAGGAAGGCGTCGAGATTGTACACCTCTCGGGGCTGATTGCGGCGCTGTCGCCCAAGACCAGCAAGTTCTGCCTCGATATTGCCCGCGCCGCCAAGCAAAACGGATCGCGCATCTCCTTCGACCTCAACCACCGGGCCAGCTTTTGGACCGGCAGGGAAAAAGAGCTGGCCCAGACGTTTGCCGAAATCGCTTCTCTCAGCGACATACTCATCGGCAACGAAGAAGACTTCCAGCTCTGCCTGGGCATCGAAGGCCCTGAGTCCGGCGGACAGGGGCTTGACGAGAAAATCGACGGCTTCAAAGCGATGATTGGGCGCGTCCAAGCCGCCTACCCCAACGCTAGCTACTTTGGCACCACGCTGCGCGAAGTGGTCTCGGCCAACAGCCACCTGTGGGGCGCACTGGTGACCGACGGCACCGACTGGGAAATCATCAAGCCGCGCGAGATCGGCGTGCTCGACCGCATTGGCGGCGGCGACGGATTTGTGGGTGGATTGCTCTACGGTATCCTCAAGGGATGGAACGTCAAGAAGTGCGCCCGCTTTGGCTGGGCCAGCGGAGCGCTGGCCGCCACGGTGCTGACGGATTATGCCCAGCCCGCCGACGAAGATCAGCTCTGGAGCATCTGGGAAGGAAACGCACGGGTTAAACGCTAAACACATCTTTAAAAAGGAGAAAACAATGAAAGCAGATATTGGATTGATTGGATTGGCCGTGATGGGCGAAAACCTCGTTCTCAACATGGAAAGCAAGGGATTCTCCGTGGCGGTGTTCAACCGCACCGTTGAAAAAGTAGACGCATTTATCGCGGGACGCGGTGCCGACAAAAACTTTATCGGCTGCCACTCCATCGAAGAGCTGTGCGCCAATCTCGAACGCCCACGCAAGGTGATGATGCTCGTCAAGGCCGGTGCCCCGGTGGACGCCTTCATCGAGCAGGTTATTCCCTTCCTTGAAGAGGGCGACATCATCATCGACGGCGGAAACAGCCACTATCCCGACACCATCCGCCGCACTGAACAGGTCGAAAGCAAAGGCCTCCTCTACATCGGCACCGGCGTTTCCGGCGGCGAAGAAGGCGCCCTGCTCGGCCCCTCCATCATGCCCGGCGGATCGCCCGCCGCATGGGAGGCCGTCAAGCCGATCTTCCAAAAGATTTCCGCCCACACCGATGCGGGCGAACCGTGCTGTGAATGGGTCGGCCCGGATGGCGCGGGACACTTCGTTAAAATGGTCCACAACGGCATTGAATATGGCGACATGCAGATGATCTGCGAAACCTACCAGATAATGAAGGAAGGCCTCGGCATGTCCAACGCGGAAATGCATGAAGTGCTGGCCGAATGGAACACCAGCGAGCTCGACTCCTACCTTATCGAAATCACGCGCGACATTCTCGGCTACAAAACCGAAGAAGGCGAAGCCGTCATCGACCAGATCCTAGACACCGCCGGCCAAAAAGGAACGGGGAAATGGACGGCGGTTTCCGCCCTCGATCTCGGCCAGCCGCTCACCCTCATCGGCGAAGCTGTGTTTGCCCGCTGCCTCTCCGCGCTAAAGGACGAACGCGTTGAAGCCTCGAAGATCCTCAACGGCCCGACCACCCCATTCGACGGCGACAAAGCCGAACTGATTGAAGATCTAAAACAGGCGCTCTACGCTTCGAAAATCGTCTCCTACGCACAGGGCTACCAGCTCATGCGCGCCGCTGCCGAGGAATATGGCTGGAAACTCAACAACGGTGGCATTGCACTCATGTGGCGCGGCGGATGCATCATTCGCTCGGTCTTCCTTGGAAAAATCAAAGAAGCCTTCGACACGAATCCCGATCTCGTCAACCTGTTGCTTGATCCGTTCTTCACGGATGCGGTCGAGAACGCGCAAGCTTCGTGGCGGCGCGTCATCGTCAAGTCGGTCGAGCTAGGCATCCCGATGCCCGCGATCAGCGCAGCACTGGCGTATTACGACGGCTATCGCGCCGCCCGACTGCCCGCCAACCTGCTCCAGGCGCAGCGCGACTATTTCGGCGCGCACACCTACGAGCGGCTCGACAAGCCGCGCGGAGAATTCTTCCACACCAACTGGACCGGGCGCGGTGGCGACACCGCCGCCTCCACCTATATTGTGTAGAGAAATGCAAAATTAAGAATGTAGATTTAAGAATGCAGAATGGCGGAACTCAAACGGCGTTGGCCTTTTAATAAAAAGGCCGTCGCAGACCCACCATTCTCCATTCTAAATTCTTAACTCTTCATTCCCCACCCTTCATTGAAGGAGGAACCCATGATCAGCAAATTTGGAGAAACCGTTTCCATTCAATCCGACGAACTGCGCGAACTGGTTTTCCAGACCTTGGAAAACGTAGACGCGACGTCCCCGTCGCGTGTGCTGATCCTGCCGCCGGACCACACCCGCCTCAACTCAATGGCGGGGCCAATCACGGCGATGGTTTATGAACGGCTGACCGCCAACGGCGTACAGGTCGATATCCTCCCCACCCTCGGAACGCACAACCCGATGACGGAAGCGCAGCTTCGCATGATGTTCGGCGACTCGATTCCGTTCGATACCTTCAAGGTGCACGACTGGCGAAACGATGTGATCAACAAGGGAACCATTTCCGGCGAAAGGCTCTCCGGACTCTCCAATGGCAAAGTCGATTTCACCGTCGATGTAGAAGTCAACAAGATGCTGTTCGATGGCTACGACTTGATCCTTTCCGTTGGGCAGGTGGTTCCGCACGAAGTGGTTGGCATGGCCAACTACACCAAGAACGTGGTGGTCGGCGCGGGCGGTTCGGACATCATCAACAAGTCGCACTTCCTCGGCGCGGTCTGCAACATGGAGACGATTCTTGGCCGGACGGATACACCGGTTCGCAAGTTGTTCAACCATGCGGTGGAAACCTACCTTTCCGACCTGCCGATCACCTACATCCTGACCGTTATGGAGCAGGACTACGATTCGGGCGAAATGCACATGCGCGGATTCTATGCCGGTGAAGAAACCGACGTCTACAACGAAGCCTGCACCCTTGCCCGCGCGGCAAACATCACCTTGCTCGACCGCGAACCGAAGAAGGTCGTCGTCTACCTCGACCCGCATGAATTCCAAAGCACCTGGCTCGGCAACAAAGCCATCTACCGCACCCGCATGGCCATTGCCGACGACGGAGAGCTGATCGTGCTCGCGCCCGCGCTCAAGGAGTTTGGCGAAGACCCCACCATCGACCGGCTCATCCGCAAATATGGCTACTTCGGAACACCGGCTACGCTCAAGGCCGTCGAAGAAAACGAAGAGCTGCGCGACAACCTCGGCGCGGCCGCCCACCTCATCCACGGCTCGTCGGAAGGTCGCTTTAAGATCACCTATTGCCCCGGGCCAAACATGTCCCTCGACGAAATCCGGTCGGTCGGTTTCGAGGCGGTCGACTACGATGAGATGGCTGCCCGCTACAATCCGGACAAACTCAAGGACGGCTTCAACACGCTGCCCGGCGGCGAGGAAATCTTCTACATCAGCAACCCCGCCCTCGGTCTATGGGCCTTCAAGGAAAAATTCCGGGGTTAAAAATTTGGAGTGCGGTGGGAAGCGAAGTGCCACACCGCTTTTACGGAGGAATAGCCAATGAACAACAAGCAATGGAACGATCTTCTCAACGTGATCAACGGCAAGCAACCCGATACGCTTCCGACCGGTTTTATTATCGATAGCCCCTGGTTGCCCGGATGGTATGGAATCAGCACTCTGGATTATTATACGAACGATCCGCTTTGGTTCGAGGCCAATAAAAAGGCGATCGAAACCTTTCCGGAGATTATGTTTCTTCCCGGTTTCTGGTCCGAATACGGCATGTGCACCGAACCCAGTGCCTTCGGTGCCAAGTGCCGATGGGATGAAGCGAACCTGCCACATGCCGAAAAAATATCCGGCGACCTCGATGTGCTCTGCGCATTGTCCAAGCCAGATGTCCGCAAGGACGGTCTCCTACCCTTTATCATCAATCGGCTAAAACACACGCAGCCGCTCATCCATGAAATGGGACACGAGATTAAATTTGCCGTGGCCCGAGGCCCGCTCAATATTGCCTCCTTTCTTCTAGGAACTACGGATTTGATGATGGCCATGATCGATGAGCCGGAAAAATGCCATCGGTTCATCGGTATGATTTCCGATTTTCTAATCGACTGGATCGAATATCAAATGGAGAAGTTTCCCTCCATCGACGGAATCTTGCTGCTGGACGATATCGTCGGGTTTGTGGGCGACGACCTGTGCCGGGAATTTGTTGTGCCCTACTTCAAGAAGATCTATGGTGCTTTTTCCGCGAAAATAAACTTCCTGCACAATGATGCCGCCGGGCTGGTAAGCGCCCCGTATCTTCAGGAAATGGGGGTCAACCTATTCAACTATAGTTTCGAGCATTCCATTGAAGAGATGCAGCGTTTGACGAATCATCGCGTGACCTTGCTGGGCAACATTCCTCCACGCGATGTCCTGAAGGAAGGAACACCGCAGGATGTGCGCAACGCCGTGCAGCATTCCGTCGCAAACGTGGAAGACCGTAGCCGGATCATCATGTCCTGTGGCGGCGGAATGCCGCAGGAGGTCTCCTCCGAAAATATCGCTGCCTTCCACAGCGAAGTTGGACTGCTTGATGTTTAGAATTTGGGAACAGCCTGCTCATGAGGAACTGTGTTCTGTGTTTGCATTGAACCCATAACCGCCGCGTCGTTTTCTGCGGCCCAGGAGAAAAACATGAAATTCACCGTCGATCAAAATTTGTGCATTGGCTGCGAGGCGTGCGAAGGGATCAGCCCTGAAGTTTTTACGTTTCCGAACGATAAATCGCAGGTAAAACTCGATCCCGTTCCGCCATCGCTTCAGGAGAGTGCGCTGAAGGCCGAAGCAAACTGCCCCGTAGAGGCGATCTCGCACACGTCGTAAAAAAAAACACGGAGCCAGATCTTATGATCACGCCCTACCCCGAAAAGAAGAACAATATGAGCATCATTAAAAAAGTCAGGACTATTAATCACTGTAGAACCTTAAGCCTTCTGGTGTTGTTTGCGGTGGTGAATTTAGTTTTCGCCAGCACCGCGAAACATCCGCTGCAACCCAATGTCCTGCTTCTATGCATCGACGACCTTCGGCCGGAACTGGCCTCGTTTGGTGCGGAGTATATTAAGTCACCGAACATGGATCGATTGGCGAAGGCTGGACGCCCTTTCCACCATCACTATGTCAACGCACCAAGCTGCGGCCCCTCTCGCTACACGCTACTGACCGGTCGCTACGGCCCCGCTGGAAACAATGCGCTGTTCTTGCGGGCAAAAAAGGTGGAAACGAATCCCGACTCCGTTCCGCCCAGCATGCCGGAATGGTTCCGCACACATGGATACACCACAGTTTCGGTGGGCAAGGTTTCGCACCACCCCGGCGGGCGCGGCGGAAGCAATTGGGACGCTGATTCCACAATCGAAATGCCGAAGGCCTGGGATCAACACCTCATGCCGGTGGGCGAATGGCAACACCCGCGCGGTGCAATGCACGGATTAGCCAATGGCGAGATCCGCGTGAAGCCAAGCGAAATGGATGTTTTTCAAGACACTAAAGGCCCTGATTCGATCTATCCGGACGGACTCATCACGGAGGAGGCGCTCAACCAGCTTGACCAACTGACCGCTCCGGACGGCAAACCCTTTTTCCTGGCCGTCGGGATTATCCGCCCCCACCTCCCGTTTGGCGCACCGAAAAAATATTACGACCTCTATAACGGAGTGAAGCTTCCTCCTATTCCACATCCCGAAAAACCGGAGGGTAAAACCACGTGGCATGGCTCCGGTGAATTTATGAGATACAACCGCTGGGGAAAAGATCCGCGCAAAGACGTGGCATTCGCCACCGACGTTCGCAGGCACTATGCGGCCTGCGTTAGCTATGCCGACGCGCAGGTCGGACGCATTCTGGAAAAACTGAAGGAAACGGGTGCGGATAAAAACACTATCATCATTTTGTGGGGCGACCATGGATGGCATCTGGGCGAGCATGCGATTTGGGGGAAGCATGCGCTGTTTGAGGAATCTTTGCGCTCCCCATTGATTGTCTATTATCCCGGCATTCCAACCCCCGGGAAAAATGCTCAGGCGGTTGTAGAGTCGCTCGATATTTTCCCAACCCTTTGCGAACTCGCCAAACTGCCTAAACCTGGCTTTGTCCAAGGGCAATCATTGCTCCCAGTGCTAAAGGATTTCTCGCAACCCGGCCACTTCGCGGTCGCCTACACCGCCGGTGCCAAAACCATCCGTACGGATACGCACCGGCTTGTTCTTCACAAGAATGGCTCGGTGGAACTGTACGACCACACAACCCCGGAGAAAGAGACCCGCAACGTGGCCAACGAAAACCCCGAAATCGTGGAAGAGTTAAAATCCAACTTAAAAAAACGGTTGGATCGATAGGAGCTCCCAATGAAAGAATTCATGGACACCGACTTTTTGTTGCAAACCGAAACCGCGAAGCGGCTCTACCACGACCACGCGGAAAAGATGCCGATCTACGACTATCATTGCCACCTATCACCGCAGGAAATCGCGGAGGACAAGCAGTACGACAACCTTGGCGAAATCTGGCTCGGCGGCGACCACTACAAATGGCGCGCCATGCGCACCAACGGTATCGCCGAAGAATTTATTACCGGCAACGCCTCCTGGCGCGAAAAGTTCCAAAAGTGGGCAGAGACCGTCCCGCAGACCCTCCGTAATCCACTCTACCACTGGACGCACCTCGAACTGCAGCGCTACTTCGGCATCGATACGTTGCTGAGCCCGGCCACCGCCGATGAAATCTTCGACCACTGTACGGCACTGTTGCGCACCCCCGAATTCTCCGCCCGCAACCTCATGCGGAAAATGAACGTCAAGCTTGTCTGCACCACCGACGACCCGGCCGATGATCTCAAATGGCACAAGCAAATCGCCGCCGACGGGTTCGAGATCAAGGTGCTCCCCACCTTCCGCCCCGACAAGGCGATGAACCTATCGGATTCCATCGTGTGGAAAAGCTATGTCCAAACGCTGGAAGGCAGCTCCAAAACAACGATCGATTCGCCGAATTCACTTTTGGAAGCCGTTGACCGGCGACACGAATACTTCCATTCGGCGGGGTGCCGCCTCTCCGACCACGGCGTGGCGTATGTTCCCGACGCACCCGCGAGCGACACCGAGCTCGAAGCCATTTTCCAGAAGGCTATGGAGGGTCAACCGGTCGACCTGGCGGATCGCGAAAAGTTCGAGGCGTGGTTCCTCTACGAAGTTGGCAAGATGAACCACAAGCGCGGCTGGGTTCAGCAATTCCATGTCGGCGTCTTCCGCAACAACAATACCCGGCTTTTCCAATCATTGGGCCCCGACACCGGATTTGACTCCATCGCCGACTATCGTCAAGGGCAGGGAATGATCCGGTTGCTCGACCGCCTCGACCACTCGAACCAATTGGCCAAATCCATTCTCTATAATATCAATCCGTCCGACAACGAGCTGTTTGCCACCCTGATCGGAAACTACCAGGACGGCTCCTTGCCGGGGAAAATACAGTGGGGTTCCGGTTGGTGGTTCCTCGACCAAAAGGACGGGATGGAAAAGCAGATCAACGCGCTTTCCAATCTCGGCCTACTCAGCCGATTCATCGGGATGCTCACCGATTCGCGTAGCTTCCTCTCCTATCCGCGGCACGAATACTTCCGCCGCATCCTTTGCAACCTGATTGGCACCGATGTCGAGAATGGTGAAATCCCCGCCGACATGGAATTGCTCGGCCCAATGGTCGAAAACATCTGCTACAACAATGCGACCAACTATTTCGGGATCGAGTTGCCAACAGCGACATAGCATGGCAGTATCCCCTGTTTTCAACATAAACCGGAGTCCACCATGCAACGAGTGAAAGATAAGAAAGCGGATCAAGTGACCGTGCGCCGACTAAACATGTCGGCCATCCTGAAACTGTTACGCGAACGCGGAACACTGGCTCGCGCCGATCTGGCGAAAGAGCTGGGCATGACGCGCAACACGGCATCGAATATTGTGACCGAACTGTTGCAGGCTGGCGTGGTGATTGAAACCGAATACCGCCGCCAAGGGGCCGGACGCCCCGGCCTGCTGCTCGAACTCGCCCCCACCGGCGGCTTCGCCATCGGTGCGGAAATCGACATCAGCAGGATCATCGTGACGATCGTGGATTTCAAGGGAAAGATGCTCTGGGAAGAATCCACCCAGACCAACCCCGCACAGCCGCAAGGCGAAATTATCGCCATGGCCGAGCAACTTGTGCAGGGCGCATTGGACTGGGGCGCGGGGGAAAGCCTTAAACCGCTCGGCATCGGAGTTGGCCTCGCCGGACTGGTGGATGCCGAAGCAGGCAACCTGACCTATGCCCCGACACTCAACTGGAAAAACGTCCCTCTCAAATCGATGTGGGAAGAAAAATTTGGTTTGACCGTCTATCTCGACAACGAAGCCAACACGGCTGCATTGGGCTACTATGCCTATGCCGACCTCTTCAGCGCCCGCAACCTCGCCTATCTCAGCATCGGCGTCGGCATGGCCGCCGGACTGATTCTCGAAGGGCACATCTTCCGCGGCAGCGGAGGGTTTGCCGGACAGGCCGGCCACATGAAAATCCGCCCGGATGGCGAGCCGTGCAGCTGCGGCGACCACGGCTGCTGGGTCACGGAAGTGGGATTTCCCGCCCTCGCCCGCAAGACCGGACAACCTGAGATCGCTCTCGAAGATGCCGCCCGCTTGCTTCGCAACAATGATGAAACACTTTGGGCAGTGATCGATGAAATGGCGGAGATGCTCGGCCTTGGCATCGTCAACCTCGTCAACCTTTTCAACCTCGACCGCATCATCCTCGGTGGCGCGCTGCGCCCCATCTTGCCGTTCATGATTGAAAAGGTCAGGGCAACGGTCGACCAGCGCGCACTGCGACAACCTCGTAGAAACGTAAAGATCAAGGTTTCCGGCCGCGACGACGACAGCGTATTCGGAGCCGCCTACCTCGTCCTCGAAACCATCATGAACGATCCCGTCCCACTCGTTCGTTCCCAGCGTTAACATACCCCCACCCCCATCCATCGCCTTTATCGAAGCGCAATAATAGTTTTTGCGGTTACCCGTTGACTTGGATCCGTCAATATTGTTACTTTTCAACACAAATTGGAGTTGTTCGTGAAAATAGGAATTATCGGACTCGGCAACATTGGTCGGGTACATGCAAAAAATATTCAGGATGGATTGGCCGGCAACTGCGAACTGGTTGCGGTTGCGAACCAACCCATCGAATCATTGGAAGAGTTTGAAAAGCAGGGTATCGCTTGTTTCGGCGAGGGAAGCGATCTGATTGAATCGGGACGGGTCGACGCGGTACTGATTGCCCTCCCCACTTTCCTGCACGCGCCGCTCGGCATCCAAGCCTTGAAAGCCGGCCTGCATGTGATGATGGAAAAGCCGCTTGCTTGCCACAAGGCCGAGGCCGAACGGATTCTGTCCGCGCGCCGACACGATGGCCAGGTGATTGCCCTGATGATGAACCAGCGCGCCAATCCGTGCTACGCCAAGCTTAAGCAGTGGATCGGGGAAGGCGCCATCGGAAAGCTCCAGCGAGTTTCGTGGACGATGACGAATTGGTTCCGCCCTGAAATCTACTTCCACTCCACCGCATGGCGCGCCACCTGGGCGGGCGACGGCGGCGGTGTTTTAATGAACCAGTGCCCGCACAACCTCGATGTACTCCAGTGGCTCGTCGGCATGCCGGAACGCATCCGCGGCTACTGTTCGTTCGGGAAATACCACGACCTCGATGTGGAGGACGAAGCAACCGCCTACATGGAATTCCCGAATGGCGTGACCGGACTCTTTGTCGCCAGCACGGGCGAAGCACCCGGCGCCAACCGCCTCGAAATCATTGGCGACCGCGGTACCCTGAAAACCGATGGAAGTAAGGCCGTGCTCATGCGCTGTAGCGGATCGGTCGCCGAATTCAGCAAATCAACGGACGAAATGTTTGGCTCTCCCGAAATCACGGAAGAGGTTTTCGAACCCACCGAAGCGGTGAACCAACATGCCATTATCCTCACCAACTTTGTCAAGGCGATCTCCGAAGGCGAAACACTGATCACCCCCGCAGCGGAAGGCATTATGTCGCTTGAGCTGGCGGGCGCCATGATCTATTCGACGTGGACAGACTCCACCGTGGAGCTGCCGCTCGATGCCGCGGCCTATGAGACCCGTATCAAGCAGGCCGCCGAAGAGTCAACCCCGCGCACCCATCTAAGAACCGCCGCAGAGGTGGATATGTCGAAATCTTTCCGTTAGGAAACCCAGAGAAAAGGAAAAACAATGAGCGAAGAGAACGATCAAAAAGGCCTCCCGATGACCAGCAAATGGGATCCCGAAATCCTAGCCAAAGAGGTTGCAGAGTTGAATGCACTCGAAGCAGCGCCATTTGGCACAAAAGTTAAAGGTTATCTTAAACGCTCCGGCCCCGGTCTGCTTCAAAGCGCCATGACCCTCGGCGCGGGTAGCGCAGCCGCATCCATTGTTGCGGGTGCCTATTATGGCTACTCCCTGCTATGGGTTCAGCCGCTGGCCATGTTCCTCGGCATTATGATGCTGGGCGCGTTGGGCAAGGTGGTGCTGACTTCCGGCGAACGTCCCTATAAGGCTTTTGGGCGCGAAATTAATAAGCCGCTCATTTTCCTCTGGGCATTCGGAACCGTAATGGCCTCCGTTATTTGGCACTTCCCGCAATATGGATTAGCTGCAGGAGCCGCACGAGACCTCGTTGACCTCACTATGCAGACGCCGGGTGTTAGTAGTGTCACGGCAAATGCGGACGGCTTGACCGGCATCGGTTTTGCGGCTAGCTGGGGTATTGGTCTGCTGATTCTCGGCATCAACGTTTGCGCCACCTGGAACTACGGCAAAGATGCCAAGGGGATCAAAGTCTACGAATGGTTCCTGCGCACCACCATCGCCATTGTCGTTATCATGTTCGGTGCCGTGGTTGTGAAGACCGGAATCAATATGGACCTTCTAAAGGAGGGCAACTTTGGATTCGGATGGCCAACCACTGCCAAAGGCGTAACCACCGTCCTCGGCGCCATTGGCGCGGCGGTCGGAATCAACATGACCTTCCTCTACCCCTACACCCTGCTTGCCAAAGGCTGGGGAAAGTCGCACCGCAAACTCATGCGCTGGGACCTAGCGCTGTCCATGTTTCTCCCCTTCGTTGTAGTCACCTCGCTGATCATCATTGCAATGGCCAACACCGTCTATCCGCTTGATCCGTCCACGCCGCTTAAGCCGCTGGATGCTGCGCAAGCGCTGATACAGACTATGGGGCCTGCTGGACGATTGATTTTCGACCTCGGCTTCATTGCCATGACCTGCGGTGCCATCAGCACGCACATGGTGGTTTGCGGATTCACCATCTGCGAAATGTTCGGCCTTGAATACACCACTAAACGCTTCCGCATGTTTGCACTTGTTCCGGCCATCGGAATCCTCGGCGTCATTACCAACACTCCCATGTGGATGCCCGTTGCCGCGTCGGCCGTTTGCCTGACCATGCTGCCGATCGCCTACGTGATCTTCTTCATCATGAACAACAAGCGTAGCTATATCGGCGACGCCGTTGGCACAGGATGGAGGCGCGCATTGGTCAACATTATCCTATTGATCGCCATCGCCATGGCGACCATCGGTGCAGCCATCAAGATTAAGGGCGGCGTAATCGACAAGATTCCCGCACTCATCGGCAAGGAACAGCCTGCGGGGCAGAAATAATGGTCGATGCAAACATTGGAAACGGCGCAACGTATGCGCCAACCGCCAAAGCCGAAAAGGTGGTCGAGCCCGGCGAGTTCACCGTTTCCGCGGCCTTCCTCGACCATGGCCATATCCACGGGCAGGTGAACGGACTATGCGACTCGGGCGCGACCCTCAAATGGGTCTACGATCCCGACCCGCAAAAGGTCGCCGACTTCATGGCGCAGCACCCCGAAGCCCAGGTAGCCGATTCGTTTGAACAGATTCTAGCGGATGATTCCGTCCGGATGGTGACCAGTGCCGCCGTGCCCAGCGAGCGCGCTGCGATCGGCTTCCAAACCTTGGAAGCGGGCAAGGACTACTTTGTCGATAAATCACCCTTCACCACCTTGGAGCAACTGGAAACCGCACGCGCCAAGGTGGCCGAGACCGGCCGCAAATACATGGTCTACTACAGCGAACGCCTCCACAACGAAGGCGCGATGAAAGCCGGCGAGCTGATCGCCGCCGGGGCCATCGGGCGCGTGGTGCAAGTGGTTAACCTGGCGCCCCATCGACTGAGCAAATCCACCCGTCCCGACTGGTTTTTCGAAAAGCGCAACTATGGAGGGATCATCACCGATATCGGCTCGCACCAGTTCGAGCAATTCCTCGCCTACACCGGCGCGAAGGATGCGCAGATCAATTTTGCGCGCGTCGCCAACTTCAATAATCCCGACACGCCGGAACTGGAGGATTTTGGAGAGGTGTCGCTGACAGCCGACAATGGCGCATCGTTCTATTGCCGGATGGACTGGTTCACGCCCGACGGGTCGCCTGTCTGGGGCGATGGCCGCACATTTGTGGTTGGAACAGAGGGAACGATTGAAGTGCGCAAATACATGGATCCGTGCCGACAGGCGCCCGATAGCCGCATTTTCCTCACGAATGGCTACGAGCAGGAGATTGAATGCCATGAAAATGTCGGATTCCCCTTCTTCGGCGAGCTGATCCTTGATTGCCTCAACCGCACCGAAAACGCGATGACGCAGGAGCACGCATTCAAGGCTGCCGAGCTGTCGATGAAGGCGCAGGCCTTGGCCGACCACTCTGATTTTAAAGGTTTCAGCGAACCAAGGAAGGGGCAATCCAAAGGCCCCAATCTTCGTTGCCTCCATCGTTACCGGTTTTGGTGACGAGTTCCAAGGTCTGGATGCCTGAGACATCGAGATCGACCGTCACTTCCCCGTCCGCCAACCGGACAAGGGCTGAACGGAAAAGTTCCTTGCCGTCGCCCTTGATGACGAATATCACGGAACCCTCTCTCCTGCCGCGCTGGATACCCATTCGGGTTTCCAGCCGTTGCCATTTTCCGCCTAGTGAATAGGTGTAGCTGGACGGCGCGTGCGCGTATAGGCCGTGGGGGCACCGCCCCTGCGTGGTTTCCAATGGGCGGAACCATTTTCCGTCGGGATCCAACACGCCATTGAAGCTTGGAACAAACCAGCCCACGGTCGCATTGTCCCAGCGGGTGGAGGAGAGGGAAA